>JAGLWV010000150.1 GCA_023133225.1 Candidatus Aminicenantota bacterium
CTGATAGCCTCTATCTCTTTTTTACTTAAGCTTGTATCTTTAATTTTCCCGGATGCTTTTATCTCATAGCTGGTTGACACCAGATCACGCAGGACATATACGATAAAGTCAGTGACTGAATTGAAGCCGCTGCCCAGCACGATTTCAGAAATTCGATTATAGAGAGCTCCCGGGATTTTTATTGTTACCTTACTGTCTGCTGGTTTCTCCTTATGGACACTCATATAACACTCCTATAAGAGTGTTACTAAATTAATGGTAAAAGAATGATTTGTCAAGTAAAATATGAGTATTGTCAACATAGGGGACAATAAATAGGGGGACACAATACTTATTTCCCGAGAATAAATAGGGGGACACAATACTTATTTCCGGGGGGAATAAATAGGGGGACACAATACTTATTTCCCGGAAATAAGTATTGTGTCCCCCTATTTATTGATCTTAGCAAATTTAAAAAGGGGACAGGAAAAAAGGGACATAAAAAAGGGGACAGGAAAAAAGGGACATAAAAAAGGGGACAGGCTACTTTTTTCCAAAAAGTTGCCTGTCCCCTTTTTTTCCCTCAACGATTGAATATTTGTTTTATGGATGGGAACAGACTGAGGTCTGTATGAGGCAAAAACAATGCACCTGTAAATTCGTTCATGTAGCTGGGTTCTGTGTTCAATTCAATATAGGTCATTTTTTGAGCCACTTCAGTGGCTAAATCTTTGTTCTTGTCTGAAAGAAGAATAAGGTAGGCGCCGAGAAGAGAACTGTTGCCAAGATAATGAAATTTTTCTCGCTTTAGATCGGGCAAAAGACCGATACGGATGGCATTTTTAATATTCAAATGCTCACCAAATCCACCGGCAATATACACTGAATCGATCTTATCGAAACTCAGACCGACATTTTTCAACAAAATTGAACACGCAGAAAAGACCGCGCCTTTGGTCCGAATGAGATTGGAAATATCATTTTCGGTGATGATGAGGTCTTTTTCCCAAAAGCTGTTTTTGCCCTCTTGAATGAGAAAACCCTTTCCTTCATCTGTTTTAGTAATTTTCTCACCTGCTTTTTTCTCAATGAATTTTCCACGGCGGTCAATATAGCCATGGATGAATAATTCAGCCAGAAGGTCTACCAAACCCGAGCCGCACAGACCTTTAGGTTTGGTGCTCCCGATGACCTTATATTCAAGCTCACCGTCGTCTTTTATCCGTATTTCTTCGATCGCCCCTTCTGAAGCCGGCATTCCGCATTGTGTTCCGCTGCCTTCAAAAGCCGGGCCGGCCGAGCAAGCGCAGGTCATGAGCCAGTCTTTATTGCCTGCAACCAGTTCGCCGTTCGTTCCGGCATCGATGAACAAGGAGATTTTTTTTGAATCCTGAATTAAAGGAGTACACAGAATTCCTGCCGTGATATCGCCTCCAACATAGCTCCCAACAGCCGGGGAACAGGTAATTCTCCCTTCTTGATTCATTTTCAATCCCAGATCTCTGGATAAAACAGAAGGAACCTGATTAAACGTAGGGACATAGGGTTCTTCTCTGATATAACGGGGATCAAGATTCAGGAGGAGATGGAGCATTGTCGTATTGCCGGAAAGAGAAGCATAGTAAATATCTGCAGGGGAAATTCGGGCTGACCGCGAAGCTGTCTCAATAAGATTATTGACCGTAAGAATAATAAGCTCATGGAGTTTTTCGAGCTTTCCAGGCTTTTGAGCATAGTTTATCCGTGAAATAATATCTTCGCCACATGTTATCTGCTGGTTTAAGCTTGAAGCGGTAGCCACGATTTTTCCACTCTGAAGATCGACAAGAAACAAGGCTACGGTTGTGGTTCCAATATCACAAGCCACACCATAGATGTTTTTTCCGGCTGATCGAGGGGCAACATCGATGATGGTTGCCTCGTTTCCTGATACGAATAATACGACGCTGATTTTTCCCTGGCTTTCACGGACCGCATAAGCCAGTTTTTTCAGGACGGAATATTCACAGCTTAACTTTTTTAAAGAAAGCTTCTTTTGAAGCTCCCGTTCGATCCTTCTTAAATCGCTGTAGTTATCCTCCAAAGTCGGAGGAGGGAGAGGGAGGTCTACTTTTTTTAGAGGGGGATCGATCTCATAAAATCCTGAGATGTTGTCTCTTCGCTCCTCAAAATATTTTGAATCAACGATACTTTTTATGGAGAGCTCACGGAATTGTGGAAGCTGCACAGTGATGTCACCTCTAATTTTTGTCTGGCAGGCTAAGGCATATTTCCGGGAGGCAAGTTGATCCGGCAGGGCCGCAGATGATTTACTCTGGTATTTTCCTTTTAATATTTGAACGACACAGTCCCCGCATGTTCCTTTCCCGCCGCAGGTCGCTTTCAGAGGCAGGTCAGCTTCTTTTGTTGCATCCAGAAGGTTTGTCTCTGGTTGGACATCAAGGCAGATTTCAAACGGTAGGAATTCCACCTGGAATTCTTTTTTGTTTATCTTAGACTTTTTCTCTTTCACTTCTTCATCTACTAAAGAAATTATGTTAGCTTGACGTTTTTCACGAAGGATGGGATGTCAGACGCTTCCTGGGGACCGACGATAACTTCCCATCCAGGAAGATGCTCCTCTAGATCCCCACTGATTTGAGAGACATGCCCAGGGATCACGATCTTTCGTGTTTTGACCTGTTCCTCTAATCTAATATCTTTGATAAACTTGGCGATTTTTTCTCCCACAAACTTTCCAGCGGCCCATGCTGTGAGAACCGATTGTCCTTCAGCGTCCGCAATAACCAGATGAGCGGATATCCCTGAGTTTTCAATCTCGCCTGATACCATAAAGTATGTCTGAGAGAAATTAGTGGTCACAAAAACCGGGGATTCCGGGGTTGGTTCTCCGATAGGATAAACCTTCGGGTCAACCTGGATCGGCTTTTGAGGATCGGTGTAGATATTCTGGCGGAGGGTAAACAGGGTGTAAAGCATAGCTTTATTGTAGAAGGGCAGTACGATGATGGAATCATATTTGCAGATCAGCAGAGAAGCTGTGGCAAGCAGGTCGAATTCCTTCTCTGAATGGATATAAGTAAAAAGCGGATATCCGAATGGCTTAAAATTATTCTTCAGCGCACTGCGTCTCATGATGGTGTTGTCCTGCAATTGAAAACCGGCATTTTGAGATTCCAGGTTAAGGATAATGTTGCTTACCCCGGAATTCCTCGCCTTTTCTGCCTGCCCTGCCAGATCCTCAAGAGACGGTGCTGTCAGTATCAGGCTGACACTATTGGCTTTTGCAAGCTCAATGTCTTCATCGGAAAGTATTTTCCGTAAAAGGACTGCCGGGCGGTCATTTTTTAAGATCTCTACTCCTTCTCTTAAAGCTTCCTTATCTGAGCAATCCAGTATGATACCTTTGTCAGAATTTTGTTTGACAAGGTTAATGGTGCGCAAGAAATTTTCTTTTTCATTGGAATCATGGCAGATAAGGAATAAATCTGTTTTTAATTCTTCGCCAACCCGATCGACCATGTAGTTTTCAATCTCTTTTATTCTCGAGAGAAGCTTTTCTTCTTCCTCGGAAGTCCGGAGCTCAACAGCAATTCCAGTTTGATGAAAAAATGTCTTTTCGTGGCGAAACATAACGGTTTCATTCCCGATCTCCAAGGAACAAGC
>JAGLWV010000151.1 GCA_023133225.1 Candidatus Aminicenantota bacterium
TCTACAGCCTGATAAACTGGTGATTCGGATGATATTTCCCAGATAGGCTTCCCGTTTTGATCCAGTTCCAACACTGTTTTTTCTTCTGGAATAGAGCATAAGAGATCAAGTTCCTCATCTTCGATCGTCTTGTGTGTATGCTGGGGAATAGAATTCTGGATGCGATTCAGGATGAGATATTTTTTTCCTATACGTGTATCCAATTCTCTCAGGAGTCTGCTGATTTTTCCTGCGGAGCGGATTCCTCTCGCAGAAGTGTCAGAAATTATCAACAAATAGTCTATATTCTGGGCTGTTCGCCGGCTGAGATGCTCCATTCCTGCTTGGTTGTCGATGACCACATACTGATAATTGGAACTCAGAGCACTTAAGATATCCCGGAGCACATTATTGGCATAGCAGTAGCAGCCAGGTCCCTCTGGCCGCCCCATGGCAATGAGGTCATAATCAGGCGTCTCCACAAGGCCGGCTTGAATCTTATACTCGAGGAACTGCTGTTTCGTCATTCCTCCCGGGAGCTTGCCGGACAGAATTTTCATTTCTTCCCTCACAGTTCCGATGGTCTCTTTGAGTTCTAAGCCAAGTGTATCGTTTAAATTAACGTTGGAATCGGCATCTACAGCCAGAACAGGCCTGGCACCGTGTTTGCTCAACCAGCGTATGATCAAGGCGGTGATAGTGGTTTTGCCTGTGCCGCCTTTACCTGATATTGCAATGGTTTTCATGGCATTTCAAGCTATTATGAATGAGAGAAAATGGGGACAGAGAAAAAGGGGACAGAAAAAGGGGTCTGTCCCCTTTTTCTTTTTTCTCCGTTGCCTGTCCCCTTTTTCTCTGTCTGCAATGGCATTTAATAGTATTCATTTGTATTAAAACAATGGAGGCATCGAGAGGGCAGGATGCTTCTTTCTTGTAATATATTCCAGAACGTCTTCTTCGGTTTCTGCCACTGTCTCATCTGCGATCTTCTCAAAAAAGTTCTCTATACCCTGCTGTTTTCCTATATCATGAAGCACCGGCTCCATTTCCTCTTTGAGTGTTTTATTCATCCAGACAGTGCGCTTCACGCCTCCCTCGGCACTGATAAATTTATTGCTGGCGATGTACTGCTTGCTGTGTCCGACAAATCCTGGAGTCTGTAATCCGCCGCCAACCGTTCCGGCTAATGTGGAGAATTTCATGCCGACCGGGGTCATTCCCACAAAATCGCGGTGAACAGTCATTATGCCATTGGTGGAAGGAAGCACACAGGAAATACACTCAAAACAGCCGCAGGATGTCATCGGGAATTCTATGATGCTGTAGGCGTTAAAGAGCTCAAGAGTTTTGTGTGAGTTGTTATAAACAAACTTGTTTATGTCCTGCCATTGGCCCTTTATTTCATCGATAACCTTGCCCTTTTTTACGGGCTGGTTTGGCCCTGTCGGGTTTATTTTATGTGCTGCTTTTCCATCTAGCCAGTTGTAGGCGCCGCAGAGTCCGGAGCGTTCAGGTGTTATGATGCAGACATGATTCGGAGCAAACGATTGGCACAATGCACAGGAATAAAACGTATCGACAGACTCATCGGTCATATCGGCTATGCGGGCATCTCTCTGCAGATAAACCTTGCGGGCCGTATCGATGAGGTTAAAAATCTCTTTTTCGCGTGTATAAATTTTTATTTGAACTTTATCGAAGATCTTCCCGTATTCTCCGTGAAGCTTGGCATGGAGGATGGAACCGAAGTGTTTGAATTTAAAACCCTTGGCTTTAGCCTCTTTGCTGATGCGGACCCAGTTGATGTCGCGCTGGCCCATATGAAACACCCCGTTGGCGCAGTTGATAAAGTCATGGATTTGACGCTCCAGGATAGGTTCGAAATCAGGCTGCATTTCGCGTCCGGCCACCTCGACCCAGAATGCAAGCGGGATCCTGCTCCCTTCTTCTAGCTCGTCGATCTCGGGGCCGATGACTTCTATCTTCCCATCTTCCACTTCATCCAGTTCTTTTGTTGACAGGTATTCAAAACCGGGTTGTGTCTGACCGGCCAGCTCGACAAACATTTCTTCCTTTCGTATTCTTTCGCCTTGAAAGGCAGGTCCATAAGGAACAGGAATGGGAACCTTGGTAATGGTGACTTTTAAGCCTCTAACTTCTATCGCCTTGGAGACGATATTATCCAGGGTTACCGGCGAGACGACGTGTTCATATGTACAGATCCCGGTTGGAAGGATCTGGTCGATGTCGGTCTCGGAGATGGTTGGGAAACCGTAGTTAATGGCTCCTGCCGCCTGAGCATGCTTTTCATCATCCACAGGCCCGAGGGCAAGCACAAAGGCAAAAACTCTGTTTTTGTTATAGCGCAGGATTTTCTGGTAATCGCCCGGTTGAGCCCCTCCGAAGGAAAGAGCGACCCTTGTGGAGAAGCCAAGGGAATGAATAGTGGCTGTTACATCATCGCCAAAAGGAACGAGCCTTGTTTCCCACCCCAGCTGGATGCCTTCTTCCCGAAGCTGCTGGGCCATGGATTTGCCGTCTGCAGCTGCTGACATGAACACGTAGAGATTTTTCTCCTGCAGTTCCCGTGCAAGCTTCACTGCAGCCTCATTGGTAGGACAGTAACCCACGCAGGCGGCAAAACCGGGAGCAGTGCCGTCTACGAACTCGATCCCTCTTTCTCGCATGATGACATCGGCGGCTGCACCCAGCCAGAGCTGGTCATCGCTGGGATTTAGTTCTGGTAGATAGGGGAGTGGGCTTTGCGTGTATTTGATGGCCTCTATGATTTCATCAACAAAGAGAGTTGCTATACCTGCATCGAGGGTATGTCCCAGGTAGGGAACCCACAGTTTTTCTTGAGGTAAAGGCGGAAGCAATTTTTTGGCTTCCTCCAGCAGGTCTTTGAGCCCTTCGAGTGTTTCGATGTTCATTCCCAGCATTGCGTGAGAGATGGGAAGATAGTAGCCTGTGTTCGGGAATTCGACTCTGG
>JAGLWV010000152.1 GCA_023133225.1 Candidatus Aminicenantota bacterium
AAAAAAAACAAAGGGACCGCAGGCATCGATGCTGATCTGTATTTCACGAATAAATTAAAACTTTCAACTCAATTTGCTGTGAGTTACGGAGATTACAGCAAAAGTAACATTGCCTTTTTCCTTGGTCCAAGTTACGATTCAGAAACCTTCCATATTCATCTCCACTATACTCAGATAGGCAAATATTTTGGTGATAATGCCAATAACGTGGGTTTTATCCCGGACGACAACCGCAGGGAGCTGGATTCAGCCGTCAATAAGACGTTTTCACTGGGAGACTGGATTTTTAAGCGGATTAGATATCATTCAAACTACAATATTTACTGGGGAATGGACGGCATTTTACGAAGCTGGCAGATAGATGAGGGCCTTTTTTTTGAGCTACAAAGTGCTTTTACTCTTTCTGTGCTTCACACTATGGAGTATAAGCTGAATGAGTATTTCCCGGAGCCTAGGCTTGTTTATATGCATGATAAAGGCGGATTGGTAAAGCTTTACACAAAGGATTTCCGAAATTATCGGACAAGGTTCAAAAGTGAGTTTTTCGCTGAGGAATGGGAGGCGTTCAGTCTTTCATTCCTTTTCGGCAGAAATTATGGCTCGGATTTCAGTATGTTTGAGCTGTCTAAAAAACTAAAAATAACTGAAACTTTATTCGCAGAATATGAAGTTAGTCTCATCTTAAAATATGAACCTCAACATCTAGTCAATAAATCGAAAGCGGCTATAAATGTGCTCAAAATAACGAATTATGTGAATAAAAACTTTTTTTGGAAATTCTTTTTACAAACACATGCAAGTATCGACAAAACAAATTTTCATGTGGTTGGTGTGTACACCTTCAAGCCCCCTTACGGTACCATTCAACTGGTTTACCAAAAGGGGACAGCACCGTTCGGAGTAAAAGGAACTCAAGGTGATACCCTACTTTTGAAAATTGGATATATGTTTTGATAGAAAAAAGACTGGTTTATTTTCCACCGAGAATATATATGAGTACTAAAATAAAAGGAAAAATCTTAGCCATAATTTTTCTTCTCAATTTCACTTCCCTTCTATCTCTCAATGCCCAGTGGGCAAGGACCTCTGGAACAAGTGATGATGAGCGTGCTTATTCCATTCAGCAGACAAATGATGGAGGGTATATTGTAGCTGGAAATGCAGGATATACTTGGTGGAGCGGTTCACGTCCTTATGTAGATTATGACTTCTGGATTTTAAAGTTCACATCATCAGGGGAAATAGAATGGCAGAGAACGTATGGAATTCGTGAGGAATACAAAGATGATATTGCTTCCTCCATTCAGCAGACTAGTGATGGAGGCTATATCGTTGCTGGAGGCGCAGGGTTAATTTGGGAGTCAGGTGATAAAGAAATTGATTATGACTTTTTGATTTTAAAGCTTGCTCCAACAGGAGATATTGAGTGGCATAGAACTTATGGAGGAAGCGATTTTGAATATGCCTATTCCATCCAACAGACCGGCGATGGAGGGTATATTGTCGCAGGCTCCACAAACTCCTATGGTGAAGGAGAACAGGATTTTTTACTCCTCAAGCTTTCTTCAAATGGAGAGATCGACCCGGCCTGTATATTTATAAAAGAATCAAGTGCCGAAGTTACAGATACTGATACCAGTCCTGCAGATACAGATATAACACCTGAAGTCACAGATATTACCTCTCAGGATACAGGTATTAGCGCTCAAGATAGCGAGGCACTTGTCTATAGTTTATGTTCAGAACAACACACTCTGAGCCTGTCTGCAAGTTCCGGAGGAACAACCAATCCTTCGCCTGGGACTTACATCTATGATCATGCACTAAGAATTATTATCAGTGCCGATTCATACGATGAACACAATTTTAGTGAGTGGAGTGGTGATGTATCAAGTCCAGATTGTGGGCTATCAATAACCATGGATTCAGATATATCTATAAAAGCCAATTTTAATATGATAGTTATAGAAGAGGTGTGGGAAGAGGTGAAGAAGACTCCTTGCTTTATTGCAACAGCAGCTTACGGTTCTCCACTGCATCCCTCTGTGAGGATCCTAAGAGATTTCAGGGATAAATATCTTATGTCCAGCAGGCCTGGTCGTATGCTGGTCCGTTCCTATTACAAATATTCACCCTTTTTCGCAAATTTTTTAACAAAACACAAAGTTTTGAAGGCTGACGTCCGGATAAGCCTTTTCCCTCTGGTAGCTTTCAGTTACTCGATGGTTCATTTTGGCCCTGCAATCACTATTGCTGTGCTCATCTTAATTTTTATTCCTCCAGTCTGTCTCGCCTGGCATTTCCGGCGTACATTCAGGCGGCAGTACATTAAATTGTCAGCAATAGCATAGACTCCACCGTTCAGGAGGTGTAATAATGAAAAAGAATATTTTTCTTTTCTTTCTGTTACTGGCATTCTTTTTACATCCCTGCCTTCATGAATTAAGCTCAGGATCACTCCAGGTGAAAGTGGACCAGGAAGAACTCAAGCATGAAGTGGTCGTTGTCCTTAAATTGGTTCAGGTCTATGTGACGGATAAAAAAGGGAGCCCGGTAACTAATCTAGAGAAATTTGATTTTACCCTCTATGATAGCGGCAAGCTCCAGACAGTAACTGATTTTGAAAGACACATCTTTAAGCCAGAAAAAGAGCTCAAAGATACACAACCTGATCGTACCCGGAAGACTTCCCCGATGTTGAATCGAAAATTTTTCTTTCTCCTGGATTATAGCAGAAATGATGTATTTGGAGTTACTAAATCAAAGAATGCTGCCTTACACTTTATCGACACCAAGCTTCAGCCGACCGATGAAGTTGGAGTCTTATCTTATTCCCGGATGAAAGGTTTGATACTTCATGAGTATTTAACCACAGATCATCAAAAAGTTAGAAAAGCTGTCAAAAAAATGAGAGGAACTCTGAAAGGGGAAGAGGAGGAAAGTGAAGGTACAGACCCAGGAGAAAGTTATCTTGAATCAGGAGCCCTGGTTGAGGCTTCTGGTTCTGCTGCAGAAGAGAGGAGATTTGAGAAGGTGAGAGCCCAGGAATTTACTAAAATCATAAGAGAATTTGCCAAATCTCTCCGCTATATTCCCGGGAATAAAAACATTATTTTATTTTCAGCAGGACTCTCCAGTTCCCTGATGTATGACAGATATGATTCAACATTGCGTGAGCTTTTTGAAGATATGAGTAAAGAATTAGCATCCTCGAGCACTCCTGTCTATACCGTCAATACATACCCATTGGGAAGAGCGCTAGCAAAGGGACGCCGGGGGGGAGATGATTCTTTAAGATTCCTTTCCGATTTATCCGGGGGGAAATACTTTAACAATGTGGCTCATTACGAATCGAATGCCAGAGCCATTCAGAATATAACCGGTAACTATTATGTCCTGGGTTATTATATAGATGAGAAATGGGACGGGAAGTACCACGAAATAAAGGTCAAAGTCCAGAGAAAAGGATGTAAAGTTTACGCTCAGGGAGGTTTTTTTAATCCCAAGCCTTTCACCGAGTTTTCTGAAGTGGAAAAGCGGTTCCATCTTTTTGATCTGGCTATGAGCGAGAATCCCCAATTTCAAGTACCCTACATTCTTCCATCAGTTGCCCTGCCCTTTTCGGAGAAACAGGAATCCAATCTTGTGATGCTTTCTGAGATATCCATAGATAAAATAAAAGAAGTGATGAAAGGAGAAACCGAAGTATTATCTTTTAACTTAGATGAAGAAAACACTATTGCTAATTATAGTGAAGGCAAAATCAATTTTTACACACTCCCCCAGAAGAAAATCTATCTTTATTCCATTTCATCTCTTTCGCCCGGCAAACATGAGTGCCGGTTAGTCTTAAGGGACATCAAAACAGGGAAAGGCGCAGTGGCCTCCTCACCGGTTGTTATTCCTGAGGCATCTGGCCCGGGAATAAAGCTCTTTCCACCTCTACTGCTTATCCCGGAGAAACAGGCGGTATATTTAAAATTATCAAGGGATCAGAAAAAAGGGACAGAGAAGAAATCTCTCTCTCTCAAAGATATTTACTCTTTCCTTCCCAATAACTTTTCACCTCTCGTTGAGGAAGTCGATCGGGGGATATTGAAACTGCCGGCTGTATTGAGGCTTTCAATTGTTGATATTCAAGAATGTGATATTGAAATTGCAGCTCATCTCATAAATCACTCATCGAATAAAAAAATCCCGTTACCCAATTCTTCTATTCTTTATTCAGAAAATAAAGAAGGGATTGAAGTGCTTCTCGTTGAGTTCCGGCTGCCAGAACTGGAGCCAGGCAAATATACCATGGAAATTATTGCCGAAGAAATGACAACCAAAACAAAATCTCATACCACTCGAACTTTTAAAATAAGATAGAGATAGGATTCTGTTTTTTTGTTATGTAAGGCTGCTTGAAGCCGAAAGATTCAGCCCCAACTTATGAGTTGATTATCAATTCGCAAAATATCCAAGCCGGTGTGTGATCTTATAACTTTTGTTTTTCACTCCAACTTTTATGGATTTAAATTTTCCATCTTTTTGAGAACCTGCCGGAGAATAATACAGGATATAATAAGATTGAGCAGCCTCCACAGCATTTATAAAGGCAGCAGCAGGATTTTGAGAAGAATCGACAATACCTCCTGTTGCTTCTGCAATCTGTGAGAAGGCATTGAAGGCATCTTCAGATTGTTCTTTCATGGATATACCAGGGGCCCTGGTTGGCTCTTTGTGCATAAAAAGGAGGTTAAAAGAGAGAGAAGAATCAGCAAAAGCCTGCTTTACTCTTTCCGTGTTGAAATTGAAATCCCTGCGGTAAAATTGAAAAAGGTCTTGAACATCGGACAGAATTTGAGGTTTATCCTGATAGGTGGACATTAACCGGCTTAGAACGCCTGAACTTATCTCCGGTCTGAATTCTCTCTGGTAAAAGAAGAAGACGATTTTTTGTCCCACTTGCATCCTTTTTCGGCTGGCTGCAAATTGTAAAAACTTTTTATAATCTACCACGCGGAGTTCTTCCAAACTTTGTAAAGTTGCTCTATATCTTGGAAGCAAAAGTTCAAGAGACGTCGAGCCGGCACTAGCATCAGCAAACGCTGTAGCTCGACCTGCAGGTGCGCCAACACTTGAAATTGATCCCACCAGCCTCCTTAAATCTCTCAGCATACTCCTGTAACTCGATGCTCCAAGATTGGTGTCTTTCCTTATGATTTTTTGCATCTCTTTTGAAATATCTTCTTTCGACACTGTTCTAAGAGCTTTCCTGGAAAGATTGTAATTATCCTGGGGAGTCATAATGGTCACAGTATCTTCCGGAAGAAAGACATTATTGAAAAAATAGTCTATGGCTTCTCCAATCTTGGGATTATAATCTATTGTCTGGAAGAGAAGATCAAAGTGCCTCGACACCGGTGGATCGTATTCTCTGAGTGTTTCTTTTCTTGCGATGTTTGCTTTATTAACAAGATAGAGAGCCTCAATCTTTTGAAGAATGCCGTCTTCATACAATTCAAAATCCTCTATTGTTAGATTGTCAACCAGCACATTTCCATCCATTACTCTTACCGGGACGACCACGTTTGTTACTGTGACTGTACGTTCTTGTATCTGAGAGAAAAGAAAGAAAGTCAATAAGAGAAAAGCGATTGGAAAAATAATTTTTTTCATCTTTACCTCCTTTTTTTATAAGTATCTCATTTACTTTTTTTTATCGCCTTGAATCACAATTTAATTGGCAAAATAGCCTGAACGATGGGTCACTTTATAATTTTTGTTTTTCACTCTGACTTTAATGTTTTTAAATTTACCGTCTCCGGTGTAATTTTTTGGGGAATAATAGAGGAGATAATAATTTTCAGACGCATCCAGAGCATTTTTAAATAATGAAACAGGATTTGAAGAGCTGTCTACGAATCCTCCTGTTGCTTCTGCCATTTCTTTGAAGGGAGCAAAGAGATCTTCAGAATGTTCTTCCATTCGGATTCCATAAGCTCTTTTGGGCGGCGTGGTAAGATACATAAAATGGATAGAAACGGAGGAATCTGAATAGGTTTGCTTTATACGATCAACATCAAATGAAACATCTCTTCTATAAAAATCAAAAAGACCTGTAATGGTTGTAACAATATCCGGCCTTTCCTGGAAAGAGCTTATATACTGGTTTAATATCCTTGGCTCTATCTGGGGAAGATACTCTCTCTGATAAAAAAGAAAAACATACTTTTGTCCTTCCTGGTTTTTTAAAAATCTTGCAAAGTCACTCAGTTCCATTTGATTTATTTTTCTTAATATTTCTAACTTGTGCAAAAGGCTTCCATAATATATGAGCTGCTCATCAAGATCCATTCCAAAATGAGGATCTGACCAATTTTGTTCAATACCTCCCTCTTCCGTTTCTTCTGGATCACTCGGAAATAAACTTTCTGACTCAACTCTTTTAGATATCGATCTGGCTAAAGACGTTAGGTCAGAAAGGGTATTTCTGTATTCTGAATTTCCACTCATGACATCTTTTCTTAATATTCCTTTTAAGCTATTGGCAATTTCTTCTCTCGTCTTGATTTCAAAGGTGTTATCCTTAAGCATATAGGCTTTTACGGGAGTGATTATGATAAGATTATCGCCGGGCATAATGACATTGTGGGCAAAGTAGTTTACAGCTTCGCCCAGCTTTGCAAAATACTCTGATACCTCAAATAAAAGAATAAAGTTTCTTTTGGTTTCAGGAGAAAATCTCTTCTTTTCTTCTCTTTTTTCTACGGTTTTCTTCTTTATCAGATAAACCGCTTCTATTTTCTGGGGTATGCCCTCTTCGAAGATCTCAAAATCGTCTATAGATATGTTGTCCACGAATTTACCGTCTTTAAACACTCTCACCGGCACTTCCACATTGATCACAACGGTTTGCTTGATAAATATCTCCTGGGAAAACAAGGATAAACCCAGGAAAACACAAGCAGTTAAAAGAAGAGCTTTTTTCATCTAATTTGCTCCTTTACTTCTATTATAGCGAATTGACATATTGGGTCAAAGTGAAATAAATAATAAAAAAAGTAAAAAAAGGGGACAGTCCCCTTTTTTTTTGCCAATTTAATTGGCAAAATAGCCT
The DNA here is from genome assembly GCA_023133225.1 of Candidatus Aminicenantota bacterium. GTDB lineage: Bacteria > Acidobacteriota > Aminicenantia > Aminicenantales > Aminicenantaceae > JAGLWV01. The sequence continues at coordinate 7,106 of JAGLWV010000152.1, forward strand.
GAACGATGGGTCACTTTATAATCCTTATTTTTCACTCTGACTTTAATGTTTTTAAATTTCCCGTCTCCGGTGTAATTTTTTGGGGAATAATAGAGGAGATAATAATTTTCAGACGCATCCAGAGCATTTTTAAATAATGAAACAGGATTTGAAGAGCTGTCTGCCAATCCTCCTGTTGCTTCTGCCATATCTTTGAAGGGAGCAAAGAGATCTTCCGAATGATCTTCCATGCGGACTCCGGAAACTATTTTGGGCGGCGTGGTAAGATACATGAAATGGATAGAAACGGAGGAATCCGAATAGGTTTGCTTCATACGATCAACATCAAAAGAAACATCTCTTTTATGAAAATCAAAAATACCTGTAATGGTTGTAACAATATCCAGTCTTTGCTGGAAAAGGCTTATATACTGGTTTAATATCCTTGGCTCTATCTGGGGAAGATACTCTCTCTGATAGAAAAGAAAAACATATTTTTGTCCTTCCTGATTTTTTAAAAATTGTGCAAAGTCACTCAGTCCTATTTGATTTACTTTTCTTAATATTTCTAACTTGTGTAATAAGCTTCCAAAATATAATAGTTGCTCATCAATTTCCATTCCTAAATGAGGATCTGACCAATTTTGTTCAATATCTTCCTCACCTTCCTCTTCCGTTGCTGGATCACTCACACTTATAGTTCCTGACCTAAGTGATTCAGATAACGATCTGGCTAAAGTCGTTAGGTCAGAAACGGCACTTCTGTATTCTGAATTTCCAATCGTGACATCTTTTCTTAATATTCCCTTTAATCTACTGGCAATTTCTTCTCTCGTCTTGATTTCAAAGGTGTTATGCTTAAGCATATAGGCTTTTACGGGAGTGATGACGATAAGATTATCGCCGGGCATAATGACATTGTGAGCAAAGTAGTTTACAGCTTCGCCCAGCTTTGCAAAATACTCTGATACCTCAAACAAAAGAATAAAGTTTCTTTTGATTTTAGGAGAAAATCTCTTCTTTTCTTCCCTTTTTTCTACGGTCATCTTCTTTATCAGATAAACCGCTTCTATTTTCTGGGGTATGCCCTCTTCGAAGATCTCAAAATCGTCTATAGATATGTTGTCCACGAATTTACCGTCTTTAAACACTCTCACCGGCACTTCCACATTGACCACAACGGTTTGCCTGATAAATATCTCCTGGGAAAACAAAGATAAACCCAGGAAAACAAAAGCGGTTAAAAGAAGAGCTTTTTTCATCTGATTCCCTCCTTTACTTCTATTATAGCGAATTGACATATTGGGTCAATGCTAAATTCATAATTCAGGCAGCCTGGATTATTCACGAGTCGAGATTACTGTAGCGGCGAGGCCGCAGCCCATTAAGCTGTAGTGTACTACTGCGAATGGGCTGCAACGAA
>JAGLWV010000153.1 GCA_023133225.1 Candidatus Aminicenantota bacterium
ATGCCGACTTATAATAAAATTGAGAGTATGGAAGAAAACCTGAATCTTGGTTATGAGAAAAACAACATAACGAGCTCATATCACTGTAAATAAAATATAGTGTCGGCAGTTTTTATGAATAATTCAGGCTAAAAAACATTGACAAGAATTGCGGGAAAAATTATATTAGATTGAGCAATCAATGAGTGGCTGAGGCGAGGTAGCTCAGTCGGTAGAGCGAGAGACTGAAAATCTCTGCGTCGGCGGTTCGATTCCGTCCCTCGCCATTCCTTTCCTTTATTTTAATTATGAGATTGCCGCGTCGCTGCTCGCCACGCTCTGCTCGCGGCTTCGGCTCACTCTCGCAATCAAGGGAAAAGGGGACAGGCAACTTTTTTGGGAAAAAAAGTAGCCTGTCCCCTTTTCCATGTCCCCTATCAGCTATGAGCTTCCCCCTTAATCCTTAATCCTTATCCCTTAATCCTTCTTTCTTACTATGAGCTATGAGCTATCAGCTTCTTCTTATCCTTATCCCTTAATCCTCTTCCTATGAGCTATGAGCCATGAGCTTTTTTAGAAATTCTCTCAGCCGACGGCTAAATTCAGGCCTGTTCAAGGCAAGAGCGATCGTGGCCTCGATAAAGCCTCTTTTATCCCCACAATCATAGCGTGTTCCTTTAAAAATATATCCATAAACAGGTTGGGTCTCGAGGAGGATCTTGATGGCATCTGTAATCTGGATTTCACCTTTTTTATCGGGCGCCGTTTTTTTGATGGCCTCAAAAATATCAGGATGAAAGACATATCTTCCAAGAACGGCAAGGTCAGAAAAAGCTCTTTCCGGGCCAGGTTTTTCAACCAAGTCCTCGACCTGAAATACCCTCTCAGAAATTTGCTTAGCCTTGATGATCCCGTACTTTTTTGTTCCCTCCTCATCCGTTCGTCCCAGTACGATAACCGAGCCTTTAAATTCGGAGTAAACATCGACAAGCTGCTTGACACAGGGTGTGGGACAATCGAATATATCATCAGGGAGGAGGACGGCAAATGGCTCCTGACCGATATATTTTTCGGCCATGAGGATGGCATGACCCAATCCAAGGGCTTTTTTCTGGCGGATGTAGCAGAATTCTGCAAGACTGGATATTCTTTTTACTTCCTCTAAAAGGTCCGACTTTCCCTTCTCTTCGAGGAATTGCTCCAGTTCAGGGCTTGTATCAAAATAATCCTCCATCGAGCTCTTTCCGCGGCTTGTTATGATGGCAATGTTACCGATTCCTGACCGAGCGGCCTCTTCCACAGAGTACTGGATAAGAGGCTTGTCGATGACAGAGAGCATCTCTTTTGGCTGGGACTTTGTGGCAGGAAGAAAACGTGTGCCAAAGCCTGCGGCCGGAATGACAGCTTTTCGAATGTTCATGTTTTCCTCCTAAAAAATCTGAAATAAGGCCTTCCTTGCCACTAAAGCTCGCTTTTTCTTTACTGGTTACTTCAAGATAGAACCAGGGGTCTGATCTTTAGAAAAATTAATCAGCTTGAACTTCTTTAACCTGGGGGACTTTCTTTTTTATAAAGCGGGTGATCCCCTGGGTTAAAGTCATCTGCCTCATGGGGCAACCTTCACAGGCACCCAAAAGGCGGACCTTTACTACACCGTCGTCTGTAACATCGACAAGCTCTATATCTCCTCCGTCAGCTTGAAGATGGGGCCTGATTTCTTCTATTGCCTTCTTAACCTCTTCCTTAATTGGCTTCTCCTCTTTTTAAATTGATTATCATTTATTTTCAAAAACAAAATTATTCTTCGCATCCACACCGATATTTACGGTGTCTCCCTCTCCATATTCTCCCTCTAATATTTTTAGAGCCAGGGGATTCTGGATATCTTTCTGGATCGTTCTTTTCAAAAGCCGTGCGCCGTATACAGCGTCATAGCCTCTCTCGGCCAATAATTTTTTAGCTTCCTTGCTAATCTTAATTCCAATCTTCTTAGCCTCCAGCCTTTTTCTCAATTCTTCAATCTGCAAATCGACAATCTGAAGGATGACTTCCTGCGGGAGGACCTTAAAAATGACAATCTCATCCACACGGTTTAGAAACTCAGGCCTGAAATGACTCTCCAGAATGGCCCTCATCTCTTTTTCCATCTTTTCATAATCCTTGCTGAGTTCTTTAACCACATGACTTCCTAAATTGGAAGTCATGATGATGATTGTGTTTTTAAAACTGACTGTCCTCCCCTTCCCATCGGTCAAACGGCCGTCATCTAATATCTGCAGGAGAATGTTAAAAACTTCGGCATGCGCTTTTTCAATTTCATCAAGGAGAATAACAGAGTAAGGTCTGCGTTTGATGGCCTCGGTAAGCTGTCCTCCTTCTTCATACCCCACATAGCCTGGCGGGGCTCCGATCAACCGCGAGACCGTATGTTTTTCCATGTATTCAGACATGTCGAGCCTCACTGTGGCCCTCTCGTCATCAAAGAGAAACTCAGCCAATGCTCGTGCCAGCTCTGTTTTCCCGACTCCAGTGGGTCCTAAAAAGATAAAAGATCCCAGCGGGCGGGAAGCATCCTGAATTCCTGCCCGGGCCCGTCTTATCGTATCTGAGACAGCCCTGAGTGCATGATCCTGGCCGATAACTCTTTTTTCCAGGTTGGGCTCCATCTTCACAAGCTTTTCTACTTCTTTTTCCATCATTTTCGAGATGGGTATTCCTGTCCACTTCGAAACAATTTCAGCAACATCTTCCTCATCCACTTCTTCTTTGAGCATTTTGTCTTTCTTCTGAATCTCTGCTAGTTTATCGGCTGTTTTTTTTATCTGTTTTTCCGTCTCTATGAGCCTTCCGTATCTGATCTCAGCCACCTTTCCCAAATCTCCCTTTCTTTCTGCATTTTGCTCTTCGATCTTTAAAGCGTCTACCTGTTCTTTCAGCCTGTTTATGGCGTCGATCAACTCTTTTTCCCTCTGCCAGCGGGCCTTGAGCGCTTTGCTTTTTTCTTTTAAGCTGGCCAGGTCGCTATTCACATTATTCAGTTTTTCCTTTGCGCTTTTGTCCTTTCTCAAGGATTGCTTTTCAATCTCGAGCTGAATAATCTTGCGTTCCAGCTCGTCTATCTCTTCAGGCATACTGTCTATCTCAATCCTGATTCGAGAAGCAGCTTCATCGATCAAATCTACAGCCTTGTCAGGAAGATAACGGTCGGTGATGTACCGGTTGGAGAGAGTTGCAGCTGCAACAAGCGCAGAATCCTTAATTTCAACTCCATGGTAAATCTCATATTTTTCTTTTATTCCTCTCAGAATGGAAATGGTATCCTCAACCGAGGGTTCTCCCACATATACGTGTTGAAACCTTCGTTCCAGGGCTGCATCCCGCTCGATGTATTTTTTGTACTCATTAAGAGTTGTCGCCCCAACACAGCGAAGCTCTCCCCTTGCCAATGGAGGTTTAAGCATGTTTGAGGCATCTATTGCACCTTCAGCAGCCCCGGCCCCTATGATCGTATGAAGCTCATCAATGAAAAGGATGACCTCTCCTTCTGCCTCCTTTATTTCCCTCAGGACCGCTTTTAACCTGTCTTCGAATTCCCCCCGGTATTTCGCTCCGGCAATCAAAGCCCCGATATCCAGGGCAATAAGCCGCTTGTTTTTGATCGACTGAGGAATATCTCCATCGGCAATTCGCTGGGCCAATCCTTCAACGATTGCAGTTTTCCCGACTCCTGCTTCACCGATTAATACAGGATTATTTTTGGTCCTTCGCGAGAGGATCTGAATGACTCTTCTGATCTCATCTTCCCTTCCGATAACCGGATCTAATTTCCCCTGCCTGGCCGAGGCTGTGATATCATGCGCATACCGCTCGAGAACCTGATATTTTCCCTCTGGCTGCTGGTCTGTAACCCTTTGAGTTCCGCGAAGAGCCATTAAAGCTTGAAGGAGGGCATTTTCACTCACTCCGTTTTCCCCAAGTATTTTACCGGCCTCGCTGGAGGCTTCTTTCAGAATTGCGAGAAAGAGATGTTCGGTCGAGATATACTCATCTTTAAGCTTTTCCGCTTCCTTCTGAGCATTACTCATTATGTGTTTCAGGGAAGAAGAGAAGTGAAGTTCTCCGCCGCCTTCGACTTTTGGAATCTTATCCAAAGCCATGTCCAGGTCTTGCTTAATCTTTGTAGAATTCACTCCGATCTTGGCCAAAACCGAGTTAACGATGTTCCCTTCCTGATTCAAAAAAGCCCAGAAAAGATGTTCAGGCCGCAATTCCTGATGGCCCAGTTCCTCTGCTCTAGACTGAGCAAGCTGAAAGGCTTCCTGAGACATCACAGTAAATCTATCCCACTTCATTTTTTTGCTCTTCCTCTATTTAAATATTCATTCTCATACATGTCAAGGGATTAAGGTTTTTTTAAATATTTTCAATTTTTTTCTTGACAATTTAGTAAAATTTGATATTTATTTTCTTGGGAGTTTCTATGGAAGAAATTGAAATTGCAAGCTGGCTGACATTAGACGCCATAAAAGGAGCTGCAGAAGTAAAGGAAACAGTGGGTGACCTCCAGTCAGGTCACAGTAAATCTATCTTCTGTACGATCGAGGGCGATTACCTTGAGCTGTACTACAGCGATATGGCTTCGAATTTTATAAGACGCTACGAGGATAAAGAAGAATTCGAGTTAGTCCTTGGAGAGAGAAAAGAAGAAGTCGGAGATGCTCCCTATGAAGAGAGAAATGAACTCGAAGAATCTCTCGAAGAGGAATAGTGAGCTATGAGCTTCTTCTTTACTCCTTCTTCCTTATTTTCTTTCTCAGCTTATTGAGGAAATTCAGGGCGGCAAGAGGTGTCAGATTGGAAACATCGCAATTTTCTATTTCCTCTTTAATGTCCCTTAACATCTCCTTCTCTGCATCCTCCTTAAACAAAAGAAACTGGGATTTATCCCGTTTTTTCTGAGATTGATAAGCGAGCCTCGGCAGACCCCAGTCATCCAGTTCCTGCTTCTCTAAATTAAAGAGGATTTCTTTGGCTCTATCCACAACAGAAAGAGGAATTCCAGCAAGCTTGGCTACATGAATGCCGTAGCTCTGGTCAGAAGGGCCGGGTACTATCTTCCTAAGGAAAATGATATCATCCTTCCATTCTTTCACTGAAACGTGATAGTTCTTGATTCTCTTCAAGGATAAAGAGAGCTCAGTCAATTCATGATAATGAGTGGCAAACAAAGTTTTAGCCCTGACTCCTTCTTTTTCATGGAGGCATTCAGCCACCGCCCAGGCGATACTCAAGCCGTCAAAAGTGCTGGTGCCTCTTCCTATCTCATCAAGAAGGATCAAGCTTTTCTCTGTGGCACTGTTTAATATTTTGGCAGTCTCAAGCATCTCAACCATAAAGGTTGACTGGCCAACACTTAAAAAATCCATAGCCCCTATCCGTGTAAAAGCGCGGTCGATAAGACCTATCTCCGCTTCTTTGGCAGGAACAAAAGAGCCCATCTGAGCCAGAATACAGATTAAGGCAACCTGTCTCAAAAAAGTGGATTTACCTCCCATATTTGGTCCGGTAATGATCAGAATCTGGTCTTCTGCACTATCCAGGTAGGTATCATTGGGTATAAAAGGCTCTGCGTTAGCCACTTCGACTACGGGATGCCTTCCTTCCACAATCTTTATCTTGTCCTTTGTATTGACCTCAGGACGAAAATAGCTGCGGAAAGCAGCTAACTCAGCCAGCGAAGAAAGAACATCCAGCACAGCGACATTAGAGGCAATTTTCAGAAGCCGGGTTGTCTCCTCGGAAATTTTATCCCTGATATCAAGAAAAAGATTATGCTCTAAATCGGCTATCTTTTCCTCGGCGTTAAGCACCTTTTCTTCATACTCCTTAAGTTCAGGCGTGATGAACCGTTCAGAATTAGCCAGGGTTTGCTTTCGAATATAATCCGGAGGGACCAGGCGCAAATTGGGCCTTGTAACATCAATATAGTAGCCAAAGACCTTGTTGTAACGAACTTTGAGTGAGGAAATAGTTGTTCTCTCTCTTTCTTTTTTTTCAAGCTGTGTGATAAAGAACTTCCCTGAACGGCTTATTTTTCTCAACTCATCCAGCTCGCCATTAAAGCCATCTTTTATAATTCCTCCTTCAGTAAGCAGAAAAGCTGGCTCATCAAGAATAGACCTATCAATAAAATCCACGAGATCCTGAGCATTATCCCAGTGCCTGTGGATTTTCTTTATCATTTTTGCTGAAAAAGACTTGATCAAGCTTTGAATTGAGGGAAGGGGAAGAAGTGACTTCTTTAATGAAACCAGATCCCTGGCATGGGCAACTCCCAGGGAAATTTTTCCCGTGAGACGCTCCAGGTCATATATCCCTTTTAAACCATCTCTCAATTCCTTTCGTTCGATCGTCTGGCTGAGAAACTCTGAGACAGCATCCAACCTGCCTTCTATCTCTTTACAGCGAAGCAGAGGATGAAGAAGCCAGTTCCTGATAAGTCTTCCCCCCAATGAACTCACTGTGAAGTCAATGATATCAAGAAGGGAATCCTTTACAGTCCCGTCTCTCAAATTTTTCACAAGTTCCAGATTCTTTATCGTGGTGGCATCGAGAACCATCTGATCGCCGGCCTGGGCGTAAGAAATTTTATAGACCAGAGAAAGGGAATCCTTTCTTATTTTTTTAAGATAATAGAGAAGGGCTCCGGCTGCCGAGACAGCAAGTTTTTTGTCGGCAAGGTCAAACCCGGCGAGAGATTTCACCTGGAAATGACTCTCTAATAAATTTTTAGCCTGAGCAAAATCAAAGGTCCAATCTTCCAGAGGGCTTCTCAAGACAGTGCCCAGGTTGTTTTTTAAAAGAACGTTTTGGACTTCCTTTTCCTTTCCCTCAGGGAAAATGATTTCTTTTGGATAAACTTTAAAGAGTTCATCGGACAGGGTTCTATCTGTCTTAGAATCGCTTTGAGTGGTTTTTATCTCTCCGGATGCAAGATCAATGAGAGCCAACCCCCAGCTTTTTTCACTTAAATACAAACTGGAGACATACGTGTTTTCCTTTGCTCCTTCCAGCTCAAGTTCCACGGCTGTCCCGGGTGTTAGAACTTTGACCACATCTCTTTTCACCACTCCTTTTGCAAGCTTTGGGTCCTCCACTTGCTCACAGATTGCCACTTTAAAGCCGTGCTTGATAAGCTTGGTCAAATATGGATCAGTCGCATGATAGGGAATGCCGCACATAGGAACTTTCTGGCGCGATGTCAGAGCGATCTCCAGTACGGGAGCTGCAATCTTTGCATCCTCATAAAACATCTCGTAGAAGTCACCCAGGCGGAAAAAGAGAAGAGCATCCTGATAATTTTTTTTAATCCGGAAGTACTGCTCCATCATCGGGGTGACGGAATTTTTCTTGTCCATATTCTTAAATCCAATATACTTGGAGATGTCCGGTTTTTCAAGAAAAATGAAGGCCTGTTATCATTGACATCACTAACAGGCTATACTATATTTTTTAAAATGAATATACCGAACGTTCTCACCATATTCAGAATATGTCTCGTTCCCGTAATAGTTGCGGCTCTTCTCATTCCATTTAATGGAAAAGAGCTGGTTGCTTTTTCACTTTTTCTTCTGGCGGTACTGACTGACGCATTTGACGGGATCCTGGCAAGAAAGAAAAAACAAGAAACGGTCTTTGGTCAGCTTTTAGACCCGATAGCAGATAAACTCCTTATTGCTTCAATCTTCATCTGTATGGTCGAACTTGGTGCCGTCCCGGCCTGGATGGTGGTTATCATCATCGGGAGGGAAATAGCCATTACAGGCTTCAGAGCGATTGCCTCTTCAAAAGGAATCCATATCCCTGCCTCCAGGCTGGGCAAATTCAAAATGACATTGGAAACGATTGTTTTATGTATATTGATACTGGGGGAACACTATTTGGGACAGTTCTATATCTCTTCTCAAATTGGACTTTGGGTGGTCATTGCTGTAGCGCTTGGTTCAGCCGCTGAATATTGCATAAAATTCGGTCCCGCCGTATTCTCAAAACATTCCTGAAAAAGCTTCTCTGGCTTTTTCCAGAGTCGTTGAATTTTCTACATTCAGAAGGGTGGGAAATATTTCCCAGCTTCGGCCAATTCTTTTTGCCAGGCCTGACAGAACTTTTCCTGGACCCAGCTCCACGAATAGATTAATCTTTTCCCTCTTCAAGATTTCCATGGTTTTATACCAGAGGACAGACCTTGTGACCTGCCTCTTTAGCGCATCCCTCGCTTTATCTCCTTCTTGGATTATATCCGCATCAACATTGGTAACTACCGGAAATTTTAAATCCCTAAACTCCACCAGGTCCAGGTCTGAAGAAAGCTTCTCTTCCGCGCTTTTCATAAGCCTGCAGTGAAAAGGAGCGCTTACGGGTAAGATGACAGACCGCGGAGGATTAATGAGACTTATGGCCTCTTCCACCGCATCCTTATGTCCGGCGATCACAATCTGTTCCTGACTGTTCCAGTTTGCTATGTCGACAATACCCTTGTCTACATCTTTTAAAGCCCTTTTCACATCCTTATAAGGGAAACCCAATATTGCAGCCATGGATCCCTCTCCCACTGGTACAGCTTCCTGCATATATTTTCCTCTTTTATGGACAAGGACAAGTGCATCCTCAAATTTTAAAGAACCGGCTGCCACCAGAGCCGAATATTCTCCCAGACTGTGTCCGGCTGCAATCTGAGGTTCTCTTCCCAGAAGGGCATAGGCAACATAGCTAACGACAAGGAGAGCAGGTTGAGTGTTCTGAGTCAGCTTAAGCTTCTCCTCGGGCCCTTCGAAACAAAGCTGAGAAATTTTGAAACCAAGAGCCTCATCAGCCTTCATGAATATTTCCCGGGCGAGAGGCGAAAAATCATAGAAATCCTTTCCCATACCTACAGCTTGTGAGCCCTGGCCGGAAAACAAAAAAGCTGTATTTTGCATCTTAGTTCTTTAAATAGATCAGAATATCTGCCTGTGTCTTTAGATTTTTTATCCAATCTTCAACATTAGACTTAGCTTTCTCCTGTTTTATTGTGGATTCAATCTCTTTGAGAATCTCCATCATGGGTTTCGGCTCCACTTCCATCTCCTTCTGAGAAGGAACATAACGCCCTTTATAAAAATCCTCGATCTCTTCTAAACTTACGATAACTCCCTGACCAAATCTCCTCTTTATAATCTTCTGATAAATGATCTTATCCCTGATATATTCTCTTAAGTCATCCCGATCCAGTCCAAACTCCTCAAGCTTTTTCTCGAGTTCTTCAGAACCCATCTTTTCAATTATCTTATCCTGGAAAGAATCCACCTCCTCTTTTTCCACGGCTTCTGCACCTGCCAAAAGAACAACCAATTTTTGATCGATCATCATTTCCAGGAACAACTGGTGGATATTTTCAGCTCCAGGATCTATTTCTTCATCATACAGGCAGAATGTCTCTGCAATCCTCAGGTCTGTTAATGTGATAACCTTCTCATTGACCACGGCCACAATGTGGTCAACCGTCTCTGCTAAGGAATAATGAGCAAAAAAGGAAAAGTGAAAAAGGACCATCATACAGCAGATAATTCGGAGAAAATCTTTAAAATATCTCATCCTAAACAAATATCTCATCCTAAACAAGAGTTAGAAAACATTTCCGATTGTAATAAAAACCAAAAACCTTTTTTCTTCTTCCCGGGGATTCAAATTCCAGCCGAGCTCAAGTCGAACAGGACCTAAAGGAGTTCGATAACGGATTCCAATCCCTAGAGCATCCCGAAGTTGGGACAAGGAAAGATCTTTTACTCCTGTGAAGACGGAGCCTTTGTCATAAAAAACAGCTCCCGATAAATTTTCAACTGCCGAAAGCAGGGGAAATGACAGCTCAAAGTTTAAAAGAAACAAGGCTTTTCCACCTACAGGTACCTGTGAGAGGGAGTCTTTGGGCCCCAGTTCATCGAACTCTGCTCCACGGAAAGAATTACTGCCTCCGGCAAAAAATCTCTCGTGGATAGGGATCTTTCCTTCTCCCAGGCCCAGACGAGAAATCCAGCTAAATGTAACCCGGGGAAAAACAGGAATAAATTGCTGATGCTTGAGAAAGCTTTTCAAATAATAGTATTCAACTTTAAAGAGAGGATAGGCCCATTCAAAGGCAAAACTCAAAAAAGAGCCCGCCGCAGGATTAAAAGGATCATCCCTCCGATCCCAGATGAAACTCCCGGAGACAGAGGTTACAGAAAAAGGACGCTGCTGACGGTCAACTTCTGATGGTTCGATCTTCAAATTGAAAAGTTCAGTTCTTACCCATCTCAAAGTCAAAAGCAACATCATGTTTTCTGAAAGGGAGTGTATGCCCGTCAGGCTGATACCGCGCCGCTCATAGCTAAAGCTTCTCCGCTCCTCCATTTCCCACCATGCGTTTAAATAGGTTGCCATCGGATTCCCGAAAAAATAAGGCTGTTCCCAGGAGATAACTCCTCTTTTTTCTTTTAAACTAAACTGCCCGATAAGACTGAGCTGAGCAGCCGAACCTAAAATATTGCTCCTGATATATTCAGCAGTTCCCCTTGGAATGATCGCAGTATTCCAGACGTTACTTTGAGGCTCAGTTTTAGTCTCCAATCCTATACCCACCGCTGCGTAATTTCTCTCCCCTTCCCTGACATTGATGACCAGGTTTCCCTTTTCGGAAGAGAGAGGTATTTCTTCAATCCTTACCTGCGTGAAAACTCCAAGATTCTCAAGCCTCCTCTTTGATTCTCTAATTTTCTCGTAAAAGGCATAGTCTCCCTCTTTTATCCTGAGCTCTCTGATGATAACGCTCCTTTTCGTTACAACATTTCCTGTAATCACAATATTTTCTATTTCAACTTTTTTCCCCTCGCTTACAGCAAAAACAACGGAGAAAAGATCCTCACCGGTTCTTTCCACCCTGGCTTCAATCTCAGTTCCTCTTATGCCCTGGTTTAAATAAAAGTTCTCAAGTTTTCCTATGTCTTTCTGAACGTTGAGCTGGAAGAAAGGTCCCCCCTCAAAACTTCCTATCTGTTCAAGGATAGTCTTTCGGTCAACGGAACGGACTCCCTGGAAATCTATCTTTTGAATTTTTTCCTGGTTTCCCTCCTCGATATTGATCAGCGCCTTTACTCTTTTTCCTCCTAGGAGGGGAAAAGTAAAATCAACGCTTGTATTAGGAAATCCTTTGGTCTTATAGAGAAACCCTATCTCCTCAGGCAAATCAAACAGTCTTGCCCCATCTATCCTGTCAATAAAGGGTGTCTTTCCCATGATTCCAAGCTCTTTCTCTAACTGAGAAGGAGTAAAATACTTCAGCCCTTCAAAAGAAATTTCCTGAATCTTATACTTCTCCCTTGGAATAACTTCATAAACAACCCGCAGCTCGTCATCAACTTTTTCGACAAAAGAAGTTACAGAACACTGAAGATAACCTTTTTCCCTCATATAACTTAAAATTTTTGCATGTCCTTCTGTCTGTCCCCACTCCTCAAATATTCTTGCCTCCCAGATTGGTTTCAGAAGGTCCAAAGGAACTTGAGCTCCCTTTACAATAATCTCAATTTTCTCGTGGGGAATAATTTTCAGAATAAGGTCAACACATTCTTCTTTTTCATCAAATCTCTTTTCTTCGACCTCAATCTCTGCCCTCTGATAATTCATCGAATCATAAACCTCTTGAAGTCTTGTGATATCCTCGTCGAAGACCGAGGGAATATACACTTTCCCTTCTTTGCTCTTCATTTCTTTTTTCAATTCAGCCTCTGGGAGGATCTTTTCTCCGGAAAAAGCAATTGTCCTGATGATAAACTTTCTGGCAGAATGAATCTCAAAAAAGACATCAACTGAGGAACTTTTTGCAACTCTCTTTGTATCAACTTTAATCTCAGGATTAAAGTAGCCTTCTCTATATAAAGCATTTTTCAATTCCTCAACAGTCCTGCTCAGCTTCTTTTCCATAAAGAAGCTCCCTTCACGCAAGGAAAGCAAACCATCCTTAAGCTTCTTGGAAGGAAATTTTTTATTCCCTTTAAAAACTATCTTCCGGATAAAAAGCCTTCTGGTCAGGTGAAAAGTTAACAGAATTTCCTGATCGCCTTCCTTTGAAACCTGAACGTCGGAGAAAAGCCCTGTCGTGTATATCTGCTTAATGCTCTGGCTTATCTTCTTCAAAGAGAAAGGCTCTCCCTCTTTGATAGGAATCAACTCTCCAATCTCTTCCCCGCTTTCCTGGCCATCAATCATTACAAAAATTCTGGCCACAAACGACGAGTTTTTTTGAGATTGTGAAACAGACTTTTGCGGCAAAAAAAATAAAAAAAGCAGCAGAAGAAACACATAGAAAAATGTGCTCTTTCTTTGTGGGCTAAAATCTCTTATAAATTTTGACATCAATACTAACCCGTCCATTCTCATCACGTATGCCTACAATGGAAACATCTCTTGTGAGTTCCCATTCTAATCGCGTAATATCTTCCCTCTGGGTCGCTAGATTAGTGGAATAGAGAATGAAAAAGTTCCTCGATATTTTTTTCCCGACGGTTAAACGAGCCGTCATCTCTGCCGATGATTCCAGGATGAAAGGGTCGATTCTAAACCGGTCGATAGCAAAAATTCCTTCAGCACGTTTTTTTGCTACTTCTGAAAGCTGGAAAGAAAGCAAAGATGTCGTGCTCATCTGTGTACTTCTATCATAGGAATAAGTTCTTCTGAAGGATTCCCCGAGCGCAAGCAGAGCGAAAACATCCTCCGGAGGTAAAGCAGGAGAAGAACTAAATTCCGGATTGAGCTGGTCAATCAGACCGTCGAGGGAAAAAGTCACTCTGTAATCTTTAACGTATGTTTCACCCTTAAAACTTATATAAGGCTCTGTTTTCAAGGGATTAAAAAAATTCAGCCGGCCCGTTAATATTTTAAACTTTCTATCCTGAAAAAAAACATCTCCTTCCAAAGCTGAAATATCGCCCGTCACTACAGGCGCATACACATTTCCGGTTACATTTAAATCAAACCTTCCTCTTATTCTGCCTAAAGAATTCTCCATCCATGCATCATCATCTGCTTTTAGTCTGATATTTAAGGTCAGGTCATCAAAATAGCCTGGCTCTTTTTCTGAAATATAGTAAGGGCTTGAATAAAAAGTAAATTTTTCGTCAAGCTCCCGCCTCCAGGAAAGCCTATGAACCAAAATATTCCCCTCCATGACAAAACGCCTGGTATCTTTAATAAGATTCAAAGAGCCCTCAGCCAAGGCTCTTGTCCTTTCCAAGGGAGAAAGAAGCATATTTTTCCCTTCCATCTTTATATTGAAATTTTCAACTCCATCTTTCCCCAGTTTCAACTCGCCGGATCCAAGAACATCTCCTCCTCCTAATTTGGCTTTAAGGGAGCGAAAAGAAACATTGCTGTTCTCAATAAACATCAGCCCGGAATAATCCCTGAAAGCATGGGCAAACTTAGGCAGCGGAAACACCGGACCTTTAAAATCAATTGCCCCTTTAATCTGCGGAGAGGTTCTTTTGCCTCTGATTTCAGCCATATAGTTAACTCGCCCTTTTGCTCCTTTCCATGGAAGAAGGAGGTCCAGATTGTTAATTTCTCCTCTTATATCAACCGAGATGTTATCTTCGAAGATCGGAACCGCGAACAGTACATTAAATTCATTTTCACCTGGAAGAAAGCTTCCATCTAATTCTAAGGAAAGATTTCCTTCCAAGTAGCCAAGCTTTGCCCGTCCTTTTGCCTCGGTTTTCTGAAGGGGAGGATAGTGCAGGTCTTTAATTTCAAAATCCCCCAGAGCCATTTTTTTATCGAGAACACCTTTCCTCTTGAGATGAAACGCCAGGATTCCTTTGACATCAGCATAAAGGGAAGAGAGGTCTACTTTTTCTCCCTGGACATCGATATCAAAATCTTGACTCGAAGGTTGTACACGAACAGATCCGCTTATCCTGCCTTTATGCAAGCCAAACTGGATCTCCGGGAGAGAGAAAAGATCTTCTTCCCATTCCAATTTACCCTTAACATCGGATAAGTTCTGGTTTATGAATTTTAACAGGGGACTGGAGAAGGTCCCTTTAACTTGAACGATCTTATTTTTTTGTTTGATATTGAAATTTCCCGAAGCCTCTCCCTCGAGGGAAACATCGATATCCAAAGGCGGTAAAATCCTTTCGACCAGACCCTGGATAAGCCTGACATCTGCATTTATTCCATCTTCGTTTACCAGTAAGCTGACATTCCCTTTCATGAAAGGGTCGGTTATACTGAATCTGGCCAATACATCATTCTCTATTATCTCTGCCTCCCCCTCGACTGAATAGAAATCGAATTTATCAAATCCTCCAGGGGATAAAGAAAATTTCGCATGAATCTGAGGACTATCGTAATCTCCAAAGATCCGGAGCTCGGTTTCGCCCTTCCCTCTTATCTCGGCGAAATCGAAATTCTTATCGAGGATGAGAGATGTAAACTGCCGGGCCTGTTGGACATCGTTTACTTCGCCCTTTATAGTCAGATCGACATCTTGTTCGATCACCACCTTCCCCTCTCCTTCAATCCGGGCAAAACTTGAGACTATCTCTTGAGAGGAAAAAGAGATTTCTTCCTTTCCATCCAAGTTGAACTTAACCCAGCTGAACTTAGCCTTGCCGCGAAAAGGGAACTTGCCGGGTCTCTCATCGAGAAATTCGTCTTTGAATTCAGCCTCTGCCCAAAATTTCCCATCCTCATAGGTAAAAGTTCCATCCGCAGGAGATGCAACAGGCCATGGAAGGGAATAGAAATCTATTATGGGATCAAGATAAGCGCCTCGAACAATTCCCTCAACTCTTTTCCCTTTGATATCAATTCTTACATATTCCCGCGGCAAAGAGTTCTTCTGAAAATTCAATTCCACAGTTTGACCGGCATTTTCTTTAAAATCGACCTTTCCCTTTACTTTCCCCATAAAGACCTTGTTCAAGACGAGCCCGTTGCTCGAAAAATCGGCATTCAGAGCCATCTTTCCTTTGCTTCTCGTTAGGGTTCCCCTCCCTTCTGCCTCGCCTTCCCAGTCAAAGGGGATTTGAAAAAAGTCAACAACCAAAGGCACCTTGGCTTTGAAAGAAGAGTTGAGGCGCATCTCGGGATTTAGGGGATCAAGCAGGATTCCTTGTACATTTAAACTAAAATCGGAACCATTGAATTCTATTTTTTCTACAGCGATTTCATCACCACGCCGTTCAATGAAAAGGCTTATTTTTCCTTCCAATTTTTCCCGGGCCGGACCCAAAGAAAAAATATTCTCCTTTGCCGACGCCCGGATCGATAGCCTTTCCTTCCTCTGGGCAAAAATGGCATTTATCCCTTTGGACTGAAAACTGATTTTTTTTCCTGAGAAAGAGAACTCTCCATCCTTTATTGACCCATCCTCAACAGGAAATGGAAAAGAAAAGCTGAATTTTCTCTTTTCCTCCTCCTGCTTTTTCCCAGAGTTTTCATAGAGTTTTAAGATCGGACGTTCGATAATAACAGTGAAGGGCTTTTCCTTTTTTAATAACGATTTATAAGAAATCTTTACAGCAATTTTTTTGGCAGAGAAAAAGGGGGACTGAGATCGTGAACTCGCATCCTCCAAGACAAGTACAGGAGGGAAAAGAGACAAATGAAGATGGGAATAATCAAAGTTAGCCTGGATTTTCTTCTTTATCCGGTGGAGAAAAATATTTTTAAGGACTGCGCCTGTCCCCAGCAATAGAAGGATTATAAGACCAAGAGTGAATAGAGATCTAATCTTTTTAGCAAATATAACTACTACATGGTAAATTCTCAGTCTTCTCATTTAAAAAGAAACTCCTCATGCACTATTTTACTCTAAAACCATAAATTTCTAAAGAAGGAGGGAACGCCTGAGCCTCTGAGCCTCTATGCGTTGACTTGTACTATTCAGTTTGTTATAGATGAAAACACCAGGACACACGTGTGCTAAACAAAAACTCTGAAATTCCGGCTCTAAAAATTGAGCTGCGACATCAATACAGTTACCTCCTTCTTCTCTTCCTTATATCGGTTGTTATTCTATTCTCGAATCTCTGGATCGGCGATCTGGGTTTAGACTCAGGTGTTTATGCAACAGTTTCCAGGTCTATTTTAAGAAGCAATGATTGGGTAGTTCTCCATTATGAACACTGTAAGGAATATACGGATTTCTGGCAGCATCCTCCCCTCTTCTTCTGGATGACAGCCATAAGCTTTAAGATATTCGGCATAAATGAATTTGGAGCAAGATTCATTTCTGCCCTTCTCGGCATTTTAACGATCCTGCTTGTTTATCTTATCGGCTATCGAGTAAGCAATTCTTATAAAATAGGTTTTTTTTCCGCTTTTGTACTCTTAATGACCCAGCCATTCCTCGATCTAAGCCGGAAGTGCCAGCTCGATGTTCCCTTAGCTTTTTTCGTGACCCTGTCCATATTATTTTTTATTCTTGCCATTCAAAAAAGTGGAAAATATTACATATTACTGGGGATCTCTACCGGTTTAGCCATTCTAACCAAGGGTCTGCCAGCGTTTTCAATCGTAGGAATTGTTTTCTTGTACTTCATTCTCAATAAAGATTTCAAATTTTTTATCAGTGCTAAACCCTACATTTTTCTCTCTTTCTTAATCCTAACACTAGGCATCTGGTTGATCCCATTGATCACAACAGGCGAGTTTAATAATTTTTTCCGCAACTATTTTACAGGTCAGATCTGGCTGCGTTTTGCTGCCGGTGGGGCGGCGGAAGATTTAAGCTTTTTTGGAAGAATCCAGGGCTATCTTTGGTACATAATCGTTTTGGTCAAAAGATACTGGCCCTGGCTTCCCTTCCTGTTATTTTCTCTTTATTTCGGGCTGAAAAAACTAAAACAAAAAAGAATTTTATTGATCATTGTTTTATGGATATTTATTTTACTTCTGGGTTTTAGTATACCAGCGACTAAATACTACAGATATCTGGCTCCCATCTATCCTGCTTTTGCAATACTCATTGGAACAGTGGTAGGAGAAAAGATTTCTGAAAAACTTTTCCGGGGCATCAAAAACTTCGGTGTGATACTCTTTCTCTCCCTGCTCCTGGCAACATCGATTTTTCCTTTATACTTCGGAAAAATCAATGCACCGGATAAAACAGAAATAAAGAAAATGTCCTTTTATATAAAGTCTCTTACAGAAGATAAGGAACAGAT
>JAGLWV010000154.1 GCA_023133225.1 Candidatus Aminicenantota bacterium
AATAATCAAAATATAAAAAAGGGGACAGTCCCCTTTTTTTTCTTCGTTGCGGCCCATTCGCGGTGGGCTACCACAGCTTCATGGGCCGACGCCTCGCATCTGTAGCAACCTCGACTCGTGAATAATCCAGGCTATCTGCCATTATCTTCAATCTGTTATTAGAAACACTACTTTTTAGCAATACGTTTCAATACAATAATAGACTCAACCGAAAGAGTCAAGATTTGGCAAGATTTGGGGTTACGCATCCCAACTGTTAAGATAAACTTATTACAGGCTTATTAGGAAGGGAAAAATGTCAAATATTGAGCCGCGGCCTCTCTTTTTGATCTTTTGCCCACAGAGCTGCTCCGATGAAGCCGGCTTTGTTTCCGAGGACGGCTTTTTCAATCCTGCAGCACTCGAAAGATGCTTTGTATGACCTTTTTCTTGCTTCTTCAAGAGCAGGAGTGAGCAGAAATTTCCCTGCCTCCATAACAGCTCCACCCAGGATAATTTTTTCCGGATTAAAGATGTTTAATGCCAGGGAAAGCCCGATTCCCAGATAATATCCGGCCTGAGCAAAGGCCTGGCGGGCAGCCTTATCCTCTTTTTTTGCCCGGTGAAAGACTTCTTCTGCTGAAAGACTTTCCACAATATTCCTCAGGTTGTTGTAATTTTCGACAATCTTTGGAGCTGAAACTTCGGTTTCCAAACAGCCCCGGCTACCGCAATCACATCGTTCACCTTCCGAATTAACTACCACATGACCCAGTTCTCCGGCAAACCCACATTTGCCCTGCCAGAGCTTTCCCTCGAGAATGATGCCTGAGCCGACTCCGGTTCCGATAGTCAAAAAAACAAGACTTTGTACACCCTGTCCGGCTCCGCATTTAAACTCGCCAAATGCAGCTGCGTTAGCATCATTGTTTACCCAAAAAGGGACTTCAATGAATCGGGCGAGAGCAGGAATGAGTGCAAAATTGTCAAGTTCAGAATAATTTGGAGATTGAATGATTTTCTGTTCTTTAAGGCTGAAGATCCCTGGGAATCCAAAGCCGACAGCTTCAATATTTTTATTTTCTCTTTTCTTGAAGTCTTCCCAGATCTTCCTCAGGAGATGAAGCAATTTTTCGATCGTTAAGGGAGTCGCTGTGTTATCAAAAAAGACAATTCTTCCCTTAGCATCGATCAGACCATATTTGAGCCGTGTTCCTCCTAAGTCAAATCCAGCGTAGAGGGACATCTTTGACGGGGCTCATTCTTCTTTTTTAGGAGGCGGAGGTTCTTCAGGCGGAGATGTATCTTCTTTTTCTTTCGAAGTTATAGATTTTCGGAAATTCTTTATGCCTTCTCCCAAGGATTTACCCAACTCTGGAAGTCGTCTAGCGCCGAATATGATAACGATGAGTACCATTATCATCAGCAATTCAGGTAGGCCGAGAGGTCCGAGAAAATACATTAAAACCTCCTATGAGGACTTAGTGTCAAAATCGTCTTGTTTACTCTTGTCAAAGTTACTGCACTCGTGCCTAAAAGTCAAGTTAGTCTTGGAATCCACTCCTTCTTTGCTGGTTGCTTGCTCATGGCTTCTCTTATATACTTATCCTTCCTGAATTATTCAGATTATTTGAAAAAATGAAGAACATCAGAAACTTTTCCATCATCGCTCATATTGACCATGGCAAGTCTACCCTCGCTGACCGTTTCTTAGAGAAAACAGGAGCACTTTCTCCTCGGGAATTAAGGGCACAGGTTTTGGATACCATGGATCTTGAGCGGGAAAAAGGAATCACGATAAAAGCACAGACAGCCCGGCTTCTCTATAAATCAGCATCTCAAGGAAACTTCGTTCTTAACCTGATCGATACTCCCGGGCATGTGGATTTTTCTTATGAGGTTTCACGGAGCCTGGCTGCTTGCGAAGGAGCGATCCTCGTTATAGATGCCTCCCAGGGTGTCGAAGCTCAGACTCTAGCCAATACATATCTTGCGCGTCAAAACGACCTTGTCCTCATTCCCGTCATCAACAAGATTGACCTTTCTCGGGCTAACGCAGAGACCACGCTCCATCAACTGGAGAATATTATCGGAATAAAGCGTGAAGAAGCTATCTTGGCCAGCGCAAAAAAAGGAACTGGGGTAGATAATATCCTGGAGAGAATTGTCCACCGTATTCCTCCTCCTCAGGGCAATCCGGACTCTCCCTTCAAGGCCTTACTCTTTGATTCCTGGTTTGACTCCTACCGCGGAGTTGTCATCCTCGTAAGGGTTTTTGATGGAGTGCTTCAAATCGGAACACAGATTGAGCTCATGTCCCTTGAAGTTTCATACGAAGTGGAGGAGGTCGGCTACTTAACTCCTAAGCCCAAAAAGGTGGACTGTCTGGTCGCCGGTGAAGTTGGATATGTTATGGCCGGGATTAAAGAGTTGAGTCATGCCAAAATTGGAGATACTGTCACCGAAAAAAAAAGACGAGCGTCTCATGCTTTACCTGGGTTTAAAGAGTCAAAACCCATGGTTTTTTGTGGCATGTTTCCAACCGGAGAAAGCAGTGTGGAGGATATGAGAAAAGCTCTGGAGAAACTTAAACTCAATGACTCTTCTTTTCAGTATGAGCCAGAAAATTCGTCTGCACTTGGCATGGGATTCAGATGCGGCTTCCTAGGCCTCCTTCACAGGGAAATTGTACAGGAAAGGCTGGAAAGAGAATTCGGTTTGAGCCTTATTAACACTTCTCCCAGTGTGAGCTTCCGGTTCACCGGAAAGGATGACCGGGTCGGAGAAATCCAAAATCCTTCTCAGCTCCCTCCCCCCCATGAAATAAAAAAGATTGAAGAACCGCTTATCGAAGCTCTGATTATTACTCCTCATCAATATCTGGGTGCTGTCCTTAAGCTTTTGGAAGGCCGGCGAGGAGAACAGAAAAAGCTGGAGTACATCAGTACCCAGCGCATTTTTTTGACCTATCTTCTTCCGCTGAATGAAGTTGTCCTGGATTTCTACAATCAACTGAAATCAGTCTCCCAAGGTTATGCCTCCATGGACTACGAGTTTGCAGGTTTCAGAGAAGCTTCTCTGGTTAAGCTCGATATCCTGATCAACAGAGAACCTGTCGATGCTCTTTCTCTTGTGGTTCATCGGGATAGAGCCTTCCAGCAGGGAAAAAAGCTTGTTGAAAGAATGAGAAAGCTTATCCCCCGCCAGCAGCATGAAATATCTATTCAAGCAGCTATAGGAAAGCGTGTGATTGCTCGAGAGACTATCAAGCCATACCGGAAGGATGTCTTGGCTAAACTTTACGGGGGAGACTATACGAGAAAGATGAAGTTGCTCGAAAAACAGAAAGCAGGAAAAAAGAGAATGAAAAAAATAGGGCAAGCAGAGATTCCTCAAGAAGCTTTCCTCGCCCTTCTTGAGATAAAGTAATTGAGTTTGTCCTAAAGTGAAGTTATTGATGTTATTGCGAGTGACTCATATTTTTATTATATTAAAGAAGCATGTCCAAATCTTCACTTGAAAAAACAGTTGAAAAGGGAGTGAAATTTCTTTCTGAAATTTTCCCTTTTAAGACCTATCTGTATTTTCCTCTTCTCAGTGCCTCTTTTGTTTGGGCTGTGAGGAGAGTGAAGGACTGGAAAAAGGAGATTTTCTCCTGGGAGGTCTGGCTTGATCCAGGGCGCATCGTGGAAAAGCCTGAGGAGTACATTCTCAATTTTTTTGAGCGGAATGCTGCTCTGAGCAAAGTTTTCGAGGATGAAATTGAGAAGAAGGACCTAGAGGCTTTAAGAGAGGCTTATCTCAAGCTTTCTTCTCTTCTGGAGCTTGAAGATCCCTTTCTCTGTTCCCTTTTTCATAAAGAGCTGGAAGAAGGCAACTTCAGGAAAATTATAGAAGAATTCGAGAGCAAAGTCAGTTGTGCCCGAAAGGATATCGAGGCTTTCGATAGCAGATCAAACCTTCTTGACGGTTTGAAGGCTGTCGCCAGTGAGATGGTATCCCTCGGTATCGACCTCATCTCCCGGGATGAAGTGCAAGATGTCATCGCTCGTCTCATAAAAAAGAATAAGAAGGGGGGAAATGAATAGGAATTTTCTATTCAAAAAAGAAATGTCCTGTTTTCGGAAATGCAGCAGAATAACTCTTCCAGTTCTTCTTATTGTCCTCTGCCTCTATTCCCTTTCCGCTTGTGTTTCCCACCTCAAAGAAGCTAAGTTTAATTATACTCAAGCACAGAAGTTTTCTCGTCTTTATCAAACAGAGAAGGCCATTGCCTATTTCAAAAGAACTCTGAGAGAGGCTGAGAAGGAAGTGGAAAAGCACCCCTCGGCCCAGGGTTATATGTTAAAGGGAATGGCTGAACTGAGCTTGAAGAAATGGGAAAAAGCGGAGGAAAGTTTTCTCAATGCTTTCTCCTATGGTTTTGAAAAGGGGGAGGACTGGGCTCGACAGCTTTCTCTCTTTGGGCTTGCTTCATCTATGGAGGAACTGGGGCTTGAAAATTCCGCTCTTAGAATCTATTCCAACCTTATCCAGAAATCAAAGCTAAAGCCCGTGACTGTTTCTGCCGCTCAAAAGTATTCCAGCATAATGCTAAGAAGAGCACTTCGTAAAGAGGAAAAAGAGAGGAAGAAGATGCTGGCTGTTGTACTCAAAGCAGTAGAGAAACTTGCAGAAAAAGATCTAAGCTGCGGCTTTTATCATTATCTCCAATCTCAAATTCTCAGCCATCTCTCAGACTACAAGAGGAGCTTTGAAGAAGCTGTAATGGCTAGAGAGCTAGGGCTTCCCACACAAGAAATTTTCCGGGATAATGACCTGCAGATCATCTTTTGTTATCAGAGACTTAAGGTAAAGCTTTCGCCTGAAGAATGGGAAGAGTTTAGAGCCAGATACATGAAGTGGGTGAAGAGATGGAACTGGAAAGATCCTGAAATTCCTGGCTGGAAAAAGGAGACTGATCATGCTGCCGGCAATTGAGTGGAAGAAGGATAAAGTTATCATGATCGACCAGAGAAAGTTGCCGGAAAAGGAAGTCTATATGGAGTGTGAAGATTATAATCATGTGGCTGAAGCAATCGAAATGATGGTTATACGTGGAGCACCGGCCATAGGAGTAGCTGCAGGATTTGGTGTAGCCCTGGGATTGTTGAGAGTTGAGAACGAGGAAAATTTGGATGAAGAATTTGACAGGATCTTTCGCCGTCTCGAGAGGACAAGACCTACTGCTCAAAATTTATTCTGGGCTCTGGAGAGGATGAAACGCACCTTCGAGGAAAACAGGCGTTTGGCCCTGCCCCAGTTGAAAAAGATAGTGGTCCAGGAAGCGCTGGATATCGAGAAAGAAGATATAGAAACCAACAAGAAGATCGGTTTTCTGGGAAAGGATTTGCTGCAAGATGGACAGTTTGTTCTGACTCATTGCAATGCCGGATCGCTTGCAACAGCCGGCTATGGAACAGCCTTAGGGATGATCAAGTCTGCCTTCAAGGAAGGAAAGAAGATTCAGGTCTATGTTGATGAGACCAGACCTTTGCTTCAGGGAGCAAGATTGACCTGTTGGGAGCTTGACAGGGAAAATATTCCAGTGACTTTGATAACCGATAATATGGCAGGGCATTTTATGCAAAAAGGAAAAATTTCTCTGGTGGTGACAGGAGCAGACAGAATAGCTAGAAATGGAGATACGGCCAACAAGATAGGGACGTATAGTGTGGCTGTTCTTGCCAGGGAGCACGACCTTCCCTTCTACGTTGCTGCTCCTTTGAACACTATAGATTTTAGCATGAAAGATGGAAGTGAAATTCCCGTGGAAGAAAGAAATGCCCGGGAAGTTAGAGAGGTCGGAGGTCGCTGCCTGACTCTGTCCCATGTGAAGGTCGAGAATCCTGCTTTTGATATCACTCCTGCCAGATATATCTCTGCCATAATCACAGAAAAAGAGATAGCTCGCCCCCCATACAAGAAGAGCTTAGCCAAATTAATAAAACCGTAAACATCAAAAGGCCCCATATTTAATACAATAAAAATGGAAAAACAAAAGAAGATAAATCGATGAATATCTTAGGGATCGAAACATCGTGCGATGAGACATCTGCCTCAGTATTGAAGGAAAACTTCGAGATCCTGAGCAATGTTGTCCTCTCCCAGGATGAGATTCATGCTCCTTATGGCGGAGTGGTTCCGGAGCTTGCTTCACGCCAGCACCTCATTTCTATAAGCTATGTTATTGAGGAAGGCCTGAGGCGCGCCAGCCTTGATCTCGAACAGATCGACCTTTATGTGGTGACCCAGGGACCGGGTTTGGTTGGCTCACTCCTTGTCGGGCTTTCTTTTGCCAAAGCGCTGGCCTACTATCATGAAAGGCCTCTTATCGGGATAGATCATCTCCAGGCTCATATCGAATCTGCTTTTCTTGAAACTCGAGAGATTCCTTTCCCTGTTCTGGCCCTTGTGGTCTCTGGAGGACATACATCTGCATTTTTTTTAAAGAAAAGGATGGATTATCAGCTTATTGGAAAAACAAGAGATGATGCTGCAGGAGAAGCCCTGGATAAGATAGCAAAATTCCTTGATTTGGGGTATCCGGGGGGACCGGTTATTGACAAGCTTGCTGCGAAAGGAAATCCCAAGGAATTTACCTTTGGCTTGCCCCGTATGACAGATGGTAGTCTTGATTTCAGCTTCAGTGGCCTAAAGACCGCTGCTCTGAAGTATATCAGGGAGTTAAATATTTCAAAAAAACACCCGCAGTTTCTTGATTTTCTGGCCAGTTTTGAGATGGCTATTATCAGGGCCTTGCTTGCAAACCTGGCTCAGGGCATAAAGAGATACAAGCCAAAATCTCTGATTCTCTGTGGGGGAGTTGCCCGGAACAAAAAGCTCAGGCGAGACTTCAAAATATTCGCCCAAGAGCAGGGCGTATCTTTTTTTATACC
>JAGLWV010000155.1 GCA_023133225.1 Candidatus Aminicenantota bacterium
GGATATTCGTATTATTTGATTGGAGCATGATAGTCGAAATAGACAGAGTGAACGGGTATATTTTACAATTCCTGTTCTTGTAAATTTTAATAAGGAGGAGTGACGTGAAGATAAAAGCAAGTTTTATTTCGGTTTTAATTTTAGTCTTATTATTCAAACCTTCTTTCTGCGAGGAAAATGAGGTTCTCTCACTTTCTCTGGAAGACTGTGTTATCAGAGCCTTAAGGGATAATCTCAAAGTTGCGGTGGAGGTCTACAATCCTGAACTGGCAGATATCTCCATTACAAAGGCAAGGGAGTTCTTTGCCCCCCGCCTTGACATTAATTTTGGCAACCAAAGGACAGAAAATCCTTCTTCATGGTCGCTGGAACAAATTGCTACCGTTGTAAACAAAAATTTGAATTACTCTGCTTCGATTATCCAGCAGGTGCCCACAGGAGGGAATCTCTCTCTGTCCTTATCTGGCTATAGAGCTGAGACAAATACGGGTTTTCAGCTCATCAATCCTGTCTATAGAAATACTCTGCGCTTTGATTTTACCCAGCCGTTGCTTCGAGACTTCGGTTCCACAGTCAGCAAAAGAGGAATCATCATTGCCCGTAACAACCTGGATATTTCTGTCAATCAGCTCCAATCGGTTCTTATGGATACAATTTACTCGGTCGAAGAGGCTTACTGGAACCTTGTTTATGCGATTGAAAATTATAAGGTCAAGCAGCAGTCTTTACAGCTTGCGCGGGATCTTCTTGTCAAAAACCAAAAAGAAGTGGAAGTGGGAAAATTGGCTCCCATTGAAATATTGAACGCCGAGGCTGTGGTGGCATTGCGGGAGGCTGACATCCTTCAAGCGGAGGCTCTGATCAGAAGGAGTGAGGATGTGCTAAAAAATATAATCAACTTATCTGAAGAAGAAGATATGAAGGTGAAAAAGATCGTTCCTTCGGATAAGCCAGAATTTATCCAAAAGGAGATCTCCCTGGAAACAGCGCTGAGAGAAGCTTTGGAGAGAAGACCTGATTTAAGGATGAAAAAAAAGGATATAGAAACAAAAGAGTTAAGCCTGGGTGTGGCTAAGAATCAATTGCTTCCCAGCCTGAATCTGACGTTATCCTACTGGAGCCCGGGAGTTTCGGGAGATAGAAACATTTATCCGCCAGATAATCCATTTGGAGACCCTACCGGAAAGGAAGAAGGGAGTGCGTGGGATTCTGTCCGGGATGCCTTTAAGCTTCTCTACGATAACTGGACCATTGGCTTAACTCTTTCTCTTCCTTTGAGCAATTTCACCACAAAAGCAGATTATGTGAGGGCCAGGATGGAACTAAAGAAGGGTGAGCTTGAATTGAAGGACATCGAAAAACAACTCTTTTTAGAAGTTAAGGATGCTGTAAGAGATATTGAGACGAATGCCAAGAGGGTGCAGGCTTATCGGGTTGCACGGGAACTGGGTGAGAAGAGGCTGGAAGCCGAAGTAAAGAAGCTAGATGTCGGGCTTTCGACAAACTATTTCGTTCTCCAATACCAGGAAGAATTGGCTAATGCAAGGTCCATGGAACTTACATCTATGGTCGACTCAAATCTTGCCTGGGCAAGATTGGAGAGGACTGTGGGAAGAAGCTTAGAGAAAAGAAACATAAAAATTTCACAGTTCCTAGATCGTTAAAACAGGAGGGGCTCCGGCTGGGTGTTTAGAAAACACGCAGAATTTCCCCAGTTTTATTATTAAGCGGTAAGCGCGAAAGCACGAATGGAGAGCGCGAATGGGTGACCCCTTTTTTCTCTTCCTCTCTTCATTTTTCTCTTTTTCTACAAAAAAGGGGACATATAAAAAAGGGGACAGGCTACTTTTTATTAAAAAGTTGCCTGTCCCCTTTTTTTGAGTTAATATTGGCTAATACAATCCATATGGAAGAAATGTCTCTTTATCTGAAAATCAGGCTTCTTGATTGAACTATGGCTTGAGTCCGAGGCTATCAGTCACAAAAAGAAGCAGGGGAGGATTCATGATGGATAAAAAAAGTTTACTAGATGATTTGATAAAAAAATATACGTTGAAGCATAAAAAATCAGAAGAAATATTTGGGAAGGCTTTGAAGTACCAGATCAGAGGAGGAAGTCACAACCTTCGGCTGTTCGCCCCATTTCCTATCTATGATGTTCAGTGTTTGGGTTCCAAAGTCATGGATGCCGACGGCAACATGTACATAGATTTTTGGCAGGGACATTTTGCCAATATATTAGGGCACAATCCAAAAATCGTTCTTAACGCTCTTGTTGAATATTTTCAAGAAGAGCAGGGATTGACAACCGGATTTCCAGGGAATTACCAGAGAGAATTAGCAGAACTTATTCTCAAGCGAATAGAAGCAGATAAGATCCGTTTCACTACGAGCGGTACTCTAGCCACAATGTACTCCCTGATGCTGGCTAAGGCTTTTACGAAAAGAGAGCTGGTGGTCAAAGTAGGAGGAGGTTGGCATGGTGCCCAGCCATATGCTTTGAAAGGAATTTCAGTCTATGATCAGGGCATAAACCAGGTAGAATCGGCAGGGCTTCCCACTGGAGTTGATTCAATGATAGTCATGACTAGATTTAACGATACAGAGGACCTTGAAAATAAATTCAGAACATACGGGGAGAGAATTGCCTGTTTAATCCTGGAACCCTTTATTGGGGCAGGGGGATTCATTTTTTCCCATAAAGATTACCTACAGAGAGCCCGAGAATTGACTCGACAATACGGTTCGCTGCTCATATTTGACGAGGTTATTTCCGGATTTCGCTTTCATCCTGGCGGTGTTCATAGCCTGTACGGGATCAAGCCGGATTTGACCGCCTTCGGGAAGGCTATAGGCGGTGGGATGCCAGTCAGTGCAGTGGCTGGAGGAGATGATGTCATGGCTCTCTGCAGCCCTGAAGCAAGAACCGAAGAGAAAGTGAAGTTTGAAGGCGGAACCTTTTCTGCCCACCCAGCCTCAATGCTGGCTGGTTTAACTTATATAAAATATCTGATCGAACATGAGTCAGAAATATATCCGGTGATTGGCGAGTTAGGGGCTAAAGTTCGAAAAGGAATTGAGGAGATATTTACCTCTTACGGATTCAACGTCAAATGTACAGGATATGGCAACTCCATTGCTGAGAATAGCTCCATTGTAGGCGTGCAATTCCTCAGCGAGAAAGTTGATAGGATTACATCTCCTGAGCAGGTGTGGAACCCGAAAATTTGTGATATTGAACTGAGAGAGAAAATTTTTAAATTAGCCATGCTGGAGAGAGGCTTTAATATTTTCCATGGATATGGAGCAATTTCTGCTGCTCACACCGGAAGTGAAATACAGGCGTCTTTGGATGCCGTGGAAAAGATTGCCATGGAATGGCGCAAATAACCTGGATTATTTACGAGTCGATATTGCTGTAGCGGCAAGGCCGCATG
>JAGLWV010000156.1 GCA_023133225.1 Candidatus Aminicenantota bacterium
GTTGCGGCCCATTCGCGGTGGGCTACCACAGCTTCATGGGCCGACGCCTCGCATCTGCAGCAACCTCGACTCGTGAATAATCAAGGTTAGAGCGTTGATCTCTTTCAAACGTTCAGATTTTTTATTCTTGCCAGTCTGTCACGGATATTCATTTTTTTCCCGCTGTCTTTAATCACACAAACACCCCCGTCAATTATCTTTGTCGTCCAGTTTACAGCATTCGAAAATTCTTCTCTCCCTTCCCACAGATAAGGAACGGGAAAGTAGCCCATCTTAAAAAGAGTGTATAAGCCCGGGCTCGTGTATACATTTTTCACATTCTTCTCCATATCTCGGACCAGCACATTTGCTTCTTCCCACAGCTCATTGGAAATGCCGTCAAGCTCCCTGCTCGATATGAGATCATGAATGGCATTTTTTTTCCGGTATTCGGGATAATGCTTTAACGCAGCTTTCACTATCTGGATGCTCTCCCTGATAACATCAGGAGTAGCTAAAAATAAAGCCTCGGAGAAACTGACCACATGGATGATTTCAAGGCTGTTTTCCTTTTCTGGCTCCACATCTGCCATTAGAGAAGTCACTGCTGCAAGCTGCATCTTGGCCTTATTGACATCGGGCGAAAAATAATCCAAACCGGCTCTCGGCTGGTATATGACTCTAAAATTCTTATCTTCCAGGCTCCTCACTAATCTCAACAACACACGCGCTTTAGCGATGTCCTTCACTCCCCATGTGGATTTAGGAGTGTTAAGCATGTTCTGTAAGACCAAATATTTGATGCCTGCCATCTTTGCAGCTCTGGCTGCCATATAGGAAGAGACGACATAAGTCACATCATCGCAACCCCTGAAGGCAAAATGATGCGGAATATTTGGTTCGTATGGCTTTCCGGCTTGAGCGATATACCGGAGAGTTTCGACATGCTCGGATAAGCCCTCTCTAACAGTCAATGGTCCCCTGCCGTCGATCTGATTGAACCACCACAGAGACAACGCATGCCAGGCAGTGTTTAAATTTTCTTCAAGAATTTTTGCCACGTTCGGAATGTTTTTTGTGGCAGAATAGGATCTCACCAGCATGGGGGAAGCATCTTCACGGATAGCCCTGAGTTCAAATTCGCTGTTAAAAGGGACACCTCCTCCGTTGGGCAAATCCCCCCAATTTTCCCCAAATCTGGACTGGCTCAGCTGGGATGAGCCGACTGAAACAATATCCAGAAATTGACTTTTCGCCAGTTTCTTGAGCCAATCAGAGAACAGGGCCAGCGCTTTTTCACGGTCTTTTAAATAGGGGCCGGCATGAACCCTTGTCAATGGCAATTGACGAAATGTTCGGGCAGCGTCCAACCGCTTGATCAAGTGGTCTCTTGAAGTGCCATAACCTTCATAGTCATATTCTTTGAAAGGAAGGATGCCGAGATGCCTTTCCTCCTCGATCAGCTTTTTCCCGAAATCAAGACGTAATTCATCATAGACCGAACTCTCTCGAACCGACCTTGGAATGAGATCATCAGGTATGCCCAGTTTTTGCAGTGTCTCTACAGGGATCTCGTCCCCCCTGAACGTCTTAAATCTTCCCTTGAATTCCTTTTCGACCAGCTCACACGATTCCGGCAAACCGGCAAAATAGATTTCTCTAACGAGACCCGCTCTCTCTATAGAGAGAAGTTTATCGTTTTTTATCCGATAAACCAGTCTCCCGAAGATTTCCAGGGCCTGTTTAGGATCGAGCCGGTAGCTGAAACCAACATGTGTGATCTTATTGTCGACGATCCATTTTTTAAATATATCGAAAGAATGAATATTCGAGATGCTGTCGACTGCTTCAGAAATCGATGCATCAGCAATAAATATATCATAACCACACTCCTCGAGGAGTTGTGAAAGAATACTGAGCCCCAGAGTGTGCGCATCCAATCCGGATTTAACTAAACCGAATATAATTCGAGAAGCCTCTGTTCTTTTGGATTTCAATGATTTTCTCAACTCTTTGATCGGATTTAAGGATTTTCAGGCTGAATTATATCACATGGGGTCAGACCTTTAAACGTTTATGATTTGAACTCCAGTCTGTCTTTATCTATAATACTAAAGGGAAACAAACGAAGAAGATTAAAAAAAATATATCCGTTTAAATCAAAAGAGAGAATGTTCTTATTAAACAGTAGATTTCTTCGTAGAGAAATGAGAATACAAGAGATTTCAAACAAGAAAAGGATTAAATCGATACTATTTTCGATCGCCATTGTTATCCTGATCGGCTTTAACCCGGATATTTCAGCAAAAAAATCCTACGGAGATAACTCCCAGGAAATATTGAAGCAGATCTTAAAAAAAACAGGTGAGTATTGCGAGCGGATAAAAAAAATAGCTCTTTACTATGTCTGTAAAGAAAACATTGCGATAAAAGAGAATCTCTACCGAATCGTAAAAAACATCAATCCGATAATAAATCCATACGGCGAACTTAGATATGATAACAAGGCAAGAAAATTGAAATTCCATAGAACAAAGAAAAAAACACTCATTTATGACTATCAACTCGTAAAAAAAGAAAAAAACCTTGAAGAAAAAAGAGTTTTACTTCAGGAAAACAGGAAGAAAAAACAAAAGAAGAATGCTGAACTCAAAACAAATTATCAGGCAAAATATATTATTTATGGGCCGGTGGGATTTCTGAGTAAATACTGGCAGTATTATTTCGATTTTGAAGTAACCGGGGAAGAGTTAATAGACAATAAGAAGACTATACTTCTTAAAGCCTCGCCAAAGCCCGCCAATAAAAATAACAGGAATTACGCAACGATCTGGATAGATAAAAACGACTTCAGTATTTTACAAATTGAGTGGGAACCAGAATCCATAATCGATTATCAAGACAAAATTAAATTTAAGAAGCTGGGAGATATAAAGAGAACAGTAACGTGGAGAGTCACATACGGTATAGAAAAAAATGGAGTGAGATTTCCAAGTAAACAATTTATTCAGGATGGTATTTTCGACAGCACTGGAGAGAAAAAAATTCTGGAAGAGATATCGTTCATCTATGACAACTATAAATTTTTTATCGTCGAAATAGAGTATAAAGAGTAAAAGGCTTGACAAAGTTCAATTTTTCATGGTATCCTGACTGAGCGCTCAGTCATTACCCTGATAAATCAAAAATTACCATATTTTCATGAGATTGCATCGCTTCCTCAGCAAAGAATAAATGAAGAGTCATTAAAATGACGAATCGAAATTCACTACGGACAAAAGATGTCCCCACTCAGGTCAAAAACCAGGAACTTGTTGACCAAAGAAGGCTTCAGATCGTCAATGCTGCCGTCCGCCTCTTTATTGAAAAAGGCTTTCATAAAACGACAACACGGGAGATCGCTCAAGCAGCAGGGATCTCTATCGGACTGCTGTATGAATATGTTGCATCCAAAGAGGATGTCCTTTACCTGGTTTGCGAAGCTATCCACGCTGAGGTTGAACACGGCGTTACCGAAGCTCTTAAAAGAGTAAAAAAAGGACGAGACGTGCTTGCCGAGATGCTCCGGGAATATTTTCTTGTTTGCGACCGTATGAGCGACCATATTTTACTTATATACCAGGAAACGCGGGCTCTTCCCCAGCAATGGCGGAAAAGAGTCCTTGAAAATGAAGTCAAGATCACGGGCATATTCGTCGAGACACTGAGACATTTGGCTGAATCCGGCGATCTGCCTCATAAGGACAAGCAGTCCATTGAACTTATCGCTCACAACATTTCTGTCCTTGGCCATATGTGGACATTCAGACGCTGGTTTCTGACTCGCCATTACAGCATTGAAGATTATATTAAGCTTCAAACCGATTTTATACTAGGAAAATCCGCAGGAAAGCATAGTGACTGATTTAACCTGGATTATTCAGACTATCTCTCCAAAGGGATCCAAAAAAAGGAGAAGATCATGAGTGTCGGACCAAAACCATATAAGCCTAAGCACAATATCAGGGTAGTGACAGCCACCTCCCTCTTTGACGGCCATGACGCAGCCATAAATATCATGCGCCGGATACTCCAGGGTACAGGTGTGGAAGTTATACACCTCGGACACAACAGGTCCGTACAGGAGATCGTGGATGCGGCCATAGAAGAAGATGTCCAGGGTGTTGCCGTATCGAGTTACCAGGGCGGACATATCGAATTTTTTAAGTACATAGTGGACCTCCTGAACGAAAGAGATGCTTCACATATCAAGGTTTTTGGCGGAGGCGGAGGCGTCATTATTCCTGATGAGATCCAGGAGTTGGAGGAATACGGTGTCGCCAAAATTTATTCACCTGAGGACGGAACAAAATGGGGACTCCAGGGCATCATTAATCATATGGTTAAAAACATGGATTTCTCCACTATCGTAGATGCAAAATTTGATGTCAACAGTCTCTCCCCTGAAAATAAACTCATGGTTGCAAAACTCATCACCGCAGTCGAGCAGGGCACGGCCAAAAAGGACGGTCAACTTGCTAACCTCAAGAAACAGCTTTCAGTCAAAATCGCTGACCGGAAAATACCCGTTATAGGTATCACTGGAACCGGAGGTTCCGGAAAATCATCCCTTGTGGATGAATTGATCTTGCGTCTTCTTCATGACATCGAGCATAAAACCTTGGCGATTATAAGCTGTGATCCTACGCGGAGAAAAACGGGCGGGGCGCTTCTTGGCGACAGGATACGCATGAACGCCATCAACAGCCCGAGAGTTTACATGCGTTCGATGGCAACTCGTAAATCCCCCAGGGAAATTGCCGAATCTCTGCCCGATACCATCAAGGTTTTAAAAGCAGCCGGGTATGACCTTATCTTCATCGAAACAGCAGGAATCGGACAGGGAGATTCTCAGGTTGTCGACCTCGCTGACCTCTCCATTTATGTCATGACAAGTGAATTCGGTGCCGCCACCCAGCTTGAGAAGATTGATATGCTCGACTATGCAGACCTTGTGGTGGTGAATAAATATGAGAAACGTGGAAGTGAGGATGCTGTGCGAGATGTCCGCAAACAAGTCCAGAGCAACAGGAAAGCATTTAATAAAAATATTGAGGAGATGCCGGTCTTCGGAACGATCGCCTCCAAGTTTAATGACGACGGAGTCACCTCCCTTTACCAGGCGATTCTCGAAATAATCCATGAGAAAACCGGAGTGAAATTCGAATCCAACCTTCCAAGCCCAGGAACAAAAACAGCCAGTTCCAAGACGATCATTGTCCCGCCAGAGCGCATCCGCTACCTTTCAGAAATTTCTGAAACCATAAGGAATTATCATAAACAGACAAAAGAACAGGCTGAATCGCTGCGCCGGGTCTGGCACCTTAAAGAATCGATAAAAACAATCGGTGAGAATAAACTCAAGGGAGAGACTCAAGAGCTCATTGAACACCTCAAGCAAGAAGTGGCAAAAGCCGAGACCTCTCTGGACCTTGAGACAGCAGCGCTCCTCGATAAATGGGAAGAAATAAAGAAAACCTACACCAGAGATGAATTGAGCTATGAGGTTCGCGGCCGTGATATCAAGCTTCCTCTGTTCACAGAATCTCTATCCCACCAAAAAATCCCCAAAATCTCTCTTCCCAAATTCAAAGATCCCGGTGAAATTTTTACCTGGATGCGTGAGGAAAACTTGCCCGGCTATTATCCTTTTACTGCCGGAGTGTTCCCTTTAAAGCGGGTCGGGGAAGAGCCGACGCGAATGTTTGCAGGTGAAGGAGATCCCGCCAGGACAAACAGAAGATTCAAGCTTCTCTCTGCAGACTATGAGGCCAAACGGCTGTCTACGGCTTTTGATTCTGTAACCCTCTACGGATACGATCCGGACAGGCGTCCAGATATATACGGTAAGGTGGGTACCTCCGGTGTCAGCATTTGCACCCTGGATGATGTAAAAATGCTTTATGACGGCTTTGACCTCAGTGCTCCCAACACATCTGTCTCCATGACAATAAACGGACCCGGTCCGATGATTCTGGCCATGTTCTTAAACACAGCCATCGACCAGCAGGTAGATAAATTCAAGGCAAAAAATGGAAACGATCCCAAGCCGGAACAATACGAAAAAATTCGTTCTCAAGTGCTATCCAATGTTCGCGGTACGGTCCAGGCGGATATTCTCAAAGAAGACCAGGGACAGAACACCTGTATATTTTCCACTGAATTTGCCTTAAAGATGATGGGAGACATCCAGGAATATTTCATAGAAAATAATGTGCGCAATTTCTACTCGGTCTCCATTTCGGGATACCACATTGCAGAAGCAGGAGCCAATCCTATCACCCAGCTCGCACTGACACTATCCAACGGATTTACATATGTAGAGTATTATCTGTCACGCGGCATGCCTCTCGACAGCTTTGCACCAAATCTGTCTTTCTTCTTCTCCAGTGGCATGGAACCGGAATACACAGTACTGGGCAGGGTAGCCAGGCGCATATGGGCGATTGCCATGCAGGAAAAGTACAGGGCATCAAAACGGTCCCAGATGCTGAAATATCATATCCAAACATCGGGCAGGTCGCTTCACAGCCAGGATATCCAATTTAACGATATCCGGACAACTCTACAGGCCCTCTGTGCAGTCTACGACAACTGCAACAGCCTTCACACCAACGCCTACGATGAAGCCATTACTACGCCCACTCATGAATCCGTCCGCAGGGCTCTGGCCATCCAGCTCATCATCAACAGGGAGTGGGGTCTGGCCAAGAATGAAAACATGAATCAGGGGAGTTTCATCGTCGAGGAACTGACAGATCTGGTCGAAGAAGCTGTGCTGGTGGAATTTGACAGGATCAATGAGCGCGGCGGAGTGCTCGGAGCCATGGAAACAGGTTATCAGCGGAGTAAGATTCAAGAGGAATCGATGCATTATGAGCTTTTGAAGCACACAGGAGAATTTCCTATCATTGGAGTCAATACTTTCCGCGATCCCGAAGCAAGAGTTGTGGAGGCAAGGGAAGGTTTTTCATGTATTCCACTGGCCAGGGCTACACAAGAGGAAATTGAATCGCAGCTTAAACGCCTTGCGGATTTCAAAAAAAGGAGTAAAAAAGAGGCTCCGGCAGCTTTGGAACGCCTCCAGAATGTCGCCCTTTCCGGAGAAAACATATTTACTGAGTTGATGGACACAGTCAGGGTGTGCTCTCTTGGACAGATCGCTCAGGCTTTATTCGATGTTGGCGGCCGGTACAGGCGCAATATGTAGCTAAAAAGAAAAAAAGGTCAATAACCTGGATTATTCACGAGTC
>JAGLWV010000157.1 GCA_023133225.1 Candidatus Aminicenantota bacterium
CCCTTCCCGAAGTGCGGAATGTAGGTTATAATAAGGCAAGGAGAAAGATTTGACCCCTCTTTTATGCGGCCTCGCAAGATCTATTAAATTACGAGATTGCCGCGTCGCTTCCCGCCACGCTCTGCTCGCGGCTTCGGCTCACCCTCGCAATGACAGCTCTATTGTCATTGCGAGCGACTGAAAGGAGCGCTGCAATCTCATAGGAATAATTGTCATTCCGGGTGCAATCCCATAAAGCCTGACGTCACAGAGTATTTTGGATCTGACAAGAGTTAGAAATAACGGAGAGGATTAAAAGTTAAGCGGTTGAGGGCTTAGTAAGAGGAGGGATAAGTGGTGCCATTTGTGCCCTTATGGTAGACTTCATAATATAGTATTTTCTTCCTGTTTTGTCTCTCAATCGATCGAGCAAGGACCCAGCTGAGGATATCCCCCATGGCCTGGTTTTCTATATGTATTATCTTCACTCCAATCTCTAGCTGGTCGTCTACATATTTGCGCCAGATGATTTCTCCAATCACTGTAGCGTTATACTGTTTTTTATGAAGAAAGAGTTTTAGCTCTATCCTGGCGCCTGGATTAGGAGCGACAAAATTAACTCTCAGTCTAAAGCCGTTCTGGGAAAAATCAATGATTTTTACTCTCTCAACGAAATTTTGCATACCATCTATTCTTACGACTTTGGCAAGAATCTTGCATCCGAAGCGGAGGGCCCCTCTTTTTTCTCCATTCGTTTTCTCTGTATTAATCATTTTTTTTAGTACCTTTCGATTTAGTTATATTTCTGATAAAGACATTGTTATTTGTGTCCTTATATAAAGTGTCATGTAATGCTTCTTTCTTTCTATTTTCTTTATCTGCCCATTGGGGGAAGATCCAGTTGAGGACTTCGCCTCTGGCCTGGTTATCCATATGTTCTATCTTCAGTCCAACCTCTAGCCTGTTATCTATATATTTGCGCCAGATGATTTCTCCGATCAGGTTGGCTACATATTGTTTCCCGGGAATGTAGAGTTTTAACTGCATGTCAGAACCCGGATCAGGAGCAGCAAAGTTTACACTTAACTTTAAGCCATCACGGGAGAAGTCAAGTACTTTTAGACTTTCAACGAAATTATACCGACCGTCTGTTTTGATCACTTCTGAAGGAATCTCACATCCAAAGCGGAGGAACTGTCTTCTTTCATCGCCCATTTTTTCCTCAGATTTTTTCATGTTTGTTTTCATCACTCTATTTAGTCGCCTTTATGTATATGAAATTGAAAAAGAGGAAAGGGGGGACGGTTCTTTTTATTCTTTTATTTTGTGAAAATTCATGTTAAAAAGTAGATATCATCGAAAATAAATAAAGGTATCGGCAGTTTTTATGAATAATTCAGGTTAATGAAGGTTTATTGTTTGTACCATGATTTTTTCAAATTTCTTGATAAACTCAACTCTCCTCCCGACAAGTGGAATATTTATTCCAGGTATTATTATCAACCCCACAGAGAGTTTTTAAAAAGTTACTTCTCTCACTTCCCGTTAATTAATATTTCAAACCTGAAACAGCGAGTAGAAGCGATTAAAGCATCGGATTATTCCCAGTTAAAAAGCCTCATTTCATTCTGTCCTCCGGAGAATATCGTCCATGAGGCATATGAGAAGTGTTTAAAAATCGTTTCTCCCAGGGAGGAACCCGACGTTTATCTTTTTGTTGGCTTCTTCAGCCCAGATGGTTTTGTCATGGACTTTCAGGGAAAACCTGTTATCTGTTTTGGTCTGGAGCGATTCCAGGATTTCACATTATTCAGAATTCTTTTTGCCCATGAGTATGCTCATTTCCTTTTAAATCTGAGTGGGGGGAAGATTCCAGAGGAGAAAAGGTTAAAATGGCTATTCATTTCAGAAGGCGCAGGAACGTATTTTTCTTTGCTAGCTTTTCCTAAACATAAATTATACGACCATTTTCTCTTCAAAAGGGATAACCTCAACTGGTGTCAGGCCAATGAGTCCTATTTGAGGGAAATATATTTATCGGGGAAATTTTCTTCACGAGAATTGCTTGATTTTTATGCCAAGGGAAATCCTGAACTGAATATTCCTCCTCGAGCCGGAAAATACCTCGGCTTTCAGGCGGTAAAGAGATATTTAAGTCAGAAAGGAGAAGAAAACTTTGGCTTCCTCTTATCCTGTAAGAAGACTGCCTTATCGCTGGAATTGTAGTTCGAAATAAAAGAGTAGGGGCGGTTCTTGAACCTTAATTTGACCCCTCCTTTATGAATGGAAGAGTTGCATATTTTATAAATAATATGCAGAATGGATTTAAGGAGGTTTCAGATGGCAACCTATATCATTCTCAGCCGGATTTCCCCTGAGGCATTCAGCGATCCATTTGAATTTAAAAAGATAGCGGATAACGTGTCTTCAAAAATTAAGAGTGAATGCCCTGGAGTTGTCTGGAAGGAAAGTTTCGCGACTCAGGGACGCTTCGATTTTGTGGATATTGTCGAGTCAGATGATCCTAAGCAGGTTACAAAAGCAACGATGATCATCCGCTCTTATGGTCGTTCGATAACAGAGACATTAATGGCGACACCCTGGAAGGATTTCCTCGAGATGTTTTAATCAGCGCTTTTTTCTACCCTAAAGGATAGGATTCATATTTTTTAGATTTTAAACAAAGAAAGGAGGGAAAAAATGGATATCAAAGTCACAAGCCTATCATTTCAAGAAGGAGGAACGATACCACAGAAATACACCTGTGATGGAGAAGATATTTCACCTCCTCTGGCCTGGAGTTCTGCTCCGGAGGGTACAAAATCTTTTGCTCTCATCTCTGACGACCCTGATGCACCGATGGGAACCTGGGTTCATTGGGTTATTTTTAATATTCCTGCAAACGTTGCCGAGCTGCACGAACATATTCCGCCAGAAAGTATCCTTAAAAATGGTGCCAAACAGGGAATGAATGATTTCCGGAGGATCGGATACGGCGGCCCATGTCCTCCGGGCGGCACACACAGATACTTTTTCAAGCTCTATGCCCTGGATACGGAAATCGATATTGTGGTCGGAGCCTCAAAACAGGAATTACTCAGGGCTATGGAAGGGCATATCCTGGACGAAGGGCAGTTGATGGGCACATACGCCAGGTAAGATAATTCCTGATTTTGTAATTCTAATAATTCACTCCTTACTTCGAAGTTCATAGTGGTCAAAGAGCGGCATACTCATGAATAAAATTCATCCACTCCTGGATAAGGAAAAACAGTTTCAGGCAAGGCGCTATGAAAAAGAATGCCGTTTATTGGGGCTTGCCGGCTCACTCCTCTCACTTATCATACTGGCAGTTTTTTATTTCAGTGGATTAAGCGACTGGCTTGCTCACTTAGGCATTGGCCATTCCATAATCTGGACCTTTCTTATTTATGTTGTGTCTTTTCAGATGATCCTTGTTGTTCTGGGATTGCCTCTCAGTTTTTATACAGGTTATATACATGAACACAAATGGAAGTTCTCCAACCACACAGTGAAGAGCTGGTTATGGGAACAGATTAAATCCTTTTTGGTGGCACTTATCCTGATGTTTATCCTTCTGGGCTTATTGTTCTGGATCATGGCTCTCTTTCCCCGCGATTGGTGGCTGATCGCCGGACTGGTTTTTGCCTTTGTAGGCGTTATCATGGCCACACTTTTTCCGGTCGTCATCCTTCCGATTTTCAACAAATACACCCCTGTGCAGAATGAAGCATTGACGGATGCTCTGGAAAGAATCCTCAAAGAGGGAGGCTTGAGAAGCAGCGGCTTTTTTGAAGAAGATATGAGCCGGCAAACAAAAAAGGAGAATGCCTTTCTGGCAGGATTGGGTAAAACCAGAAGAGTCATCCTGAGTGATAATTTAATGGGGAACATGTCCGTCCCAGAAGTTGAGTCAGTCATTGCCCACGAGGTTGGACACTTTAGATACAGGCATATCTGGAAAAACCTTCTGATCGGAACTCTGCAGGGATTGGTTGTCTTTTACATTCTGAACTGGGCGATGAGGTTATTCTCTCCTCAGTTTCTCTCCTCCCCAAGATGGAACATGTCGCTTTTTCCTGTTTTTGTTTTCTTCTTCGGGGTGATTTCATTATTTCTTTTCGGCTCGCTCAGTAATGCTCTCTCCAGGCATTTTGAGAAGCAGGCGGACCGGTATGCGCTCAAGGCTATAAGGGATAAAAAAGCATTTATGACGGCAATGGCAGGGCTGGCTGACCGCAATCTTTCAAACGCCTATCCTGAGTGGTGGGTTAAATTCCTCTATTATTCTCATCCTCCGATTGGAGAGCGTCTTGAGATGGCAGAGGAGTTTCATGAATAAAGCTTTAAAGAAGCATATCGTGTTTGTCCTTGTCATTATTTTATGGATAGTGACAGCCTGGTTGCTCTATCCACTGATAAACCTTGACTCAGTGGACATGGGAAATGCAAAAGAATATCTCTACCGCTCTGCTATTGGAATCACCATGATGGTCATATTCTTCGGGAAATCCATAATTGACCTCTTTTTTCCTCAGGTAACCTTCAAGAGAGTGCCTCTCATCAATACCATCTTACTTGCTGTTTATTCCTTTGCCCTGGCAGGTGGAATTGTTTTTATGGTTTCAAGAGTTATAATTATGTATTTGAGAAGCCAAAAGAGTGGATTTCTTTTTTAAGAGTTAGCTCCTCTTATCCCTTTTTAATGCGTCCAGCGAGGGCAGATTTTGTAGTAATTGCAGTACTGGCAAAATTTTTCATTATTGACAAAGGCGAACCGCTCTTCGCTGGCAGTGTTGGCCGCCTCATCATCAAGAAGATCTTTCATGTTTTTGACGGACTCTTCTAGATACTGACGGAATGAATGGAGTTCTTTCTCTTCGAGATAATGCTCGCGTTGATTGCTGCTTGCGAGATAAAACTCCACTGTTTTCACCTGTTGAGGCTTTACGCTCCATTGTTTGACGGCGTAAAGGCCGTAGCAGGCAAGCTGTATCTTATGGTTGCCAGGCTCTTCCTTTCCTGTTTTCCAGTCATAAATAACAATTTCCTGATCTTCACGAAAGGCGAAATCAAGCATGACAAAGACCTCTATCCCGCTGTACGGAAAGGAAGATAATTTCTCTACCTCAAGCCATTGTTCCCTGGGTAGCTGGAGAATCGTTCTGTAGATATTGGAGTTAAAGAAAGTATTAAGACATGTGACGACGTGATCCGCAGTATTCTTCCATTCGCTGTCGGGCACCGGTAATTTATATTCATGCTCAAAAAAGCCGCAACTCTTCGGTTCTGTCCAGTACCCTTCTTTTTTCGAGTTCAGGAATTCCTTTCTCATGAGCGCCAGAGTCTGTTCAATAGATTCCTGTGCGCTTATTGTTTTTGTGTTGTGGCGAATCTTTTCGATTACATTCTTTATACATTCATGAACCTTTTTCCCTGCCCACATTTGCCTGGTTTGGAGTTGTTTAAGAACATAAATCTTTTTTGTCCGTTCGTCGGCATCTTCAGACCAACCGCCCCACGAGCCGTAATATTGGAAATAATACATACGGGGACACTTGCGGAAAGAATCGTCTCTTGATTTCGACCAGGTGAATCTGTTTGTGTATGTTGTCATATTCCCCTTACTTAAAAGGATAAGGCTTTCCTATGAACGAGAGCTTTCCATTGGAATCGGCGATGATCGCTCCGTAATCCGGGTATTTTTCAAGAATTTTTTCCGGTTGAGTGGATATAAAGAGGGCGGTTGAGAGGGCGTCGCAGAGAAGAGTTTCGGGTCCGCAAACTGTCACACTTTGTTTCCCCTGAGGGGAGTATCCTGTATGTGGGTTAAGTACATGGCTGTAGCGAACTCCGCCTTGAATAAAATATCTCTGATAGTCGCCGGTTGTGGCAGCCCCGAGGTCTGAGATGGAAAGAATCCCCAAATACCCGCTTTTTCGGGGATGATTTATTGCGATCTGCCAGGGTCTGTTATCCGGGTTCTCACCCCAGCAGTAGAGGTCACCCCCTGCGTTAATAAAACCCCTTGAGATCTCCATCTCCATTAAGGATTGTGAAGCAAGGTCGACTCCAAAGCCTTTGGCAATACTTCCCCAGTCCAGCTCCATACCGGGAAGAAGGATGAGGGTTTCTTCTTCTTCTCGAATTTTTTCCATCCCTATGAGCTTCAGGATGGATTTTATTTCTCCCGGGGTTGGCATGTGGCGGGAATTGGTGAGGAATCCCCAGGCGCGGGACAGGGGTCCGACTGTGATATCAAAATATCCATCGGAGTCATGGTAAACCTGTAAAGCCCTCTGGAAGAGATTAAAGACGATAGCGGAAGAGTAATCGTCGGAACCGGGCGAA
Organism: Candidatus Aminicenantota bacterium; assembly: GCA_023133225.1. Taxonomy (GTDB): domain Bacteria; phylum Acidobacteriota; class Aminicenantia; order Aminicenantales; family Aminicenantaceae; genus JAGLWV01. The sequence goes on from JAGLWV010000157.1 coordinate 6,352, forward strand.
AAGTGGGCTTCGATTTCAGTAAATATTCGATGGACTTCCTTTAGAGCGGATTTAAACGCCACTCCGGAGCAGAAGATCCTTACCTCGCAGACTGTGTCAAAGTAGAGGAGTGTTGTTGTGTGCCATTTTTCTTGGTAGCGGCAGCTTAAAGATAGAGTAAGGCAAACAAGCAGAAAAAGACAGAGTTTTTTAGCCAATGATTGTATCGATAGAATGGGAACCTTGTACCTCTAGAAGGAAATGATTGGGAGCGCAGATAATCCGCTCACCTGCTAAAGACACAGGTGGAGAATAGAGACAGATTTTATGAGGACAGGAAGAATCGGAAATCCAGGCTTTTCCGTCCTTGATCATGGCTGTGATTGTCCCTCTTTTGGTTCTGAAAGATCTGGCTAGATTTTCCTTTAAAGAAATTGTTTTGATTTTGCGTCCCTCCATGTAAATGGAAACAGATTCTCCGGCGAAGGACTTGATCTGTCTGTTTTTAAAGGAGGCAATGGTCAAGCAGGAGGAGGGGTTATGGCTTTTATTCATTTTTTTCCAGAGAGAGTAGAGCTTCCGGGACCTTATATCCCATATTCTTCCTTCCCTTACCAGAGTAAATGAGGGAAGAGCTTTATGCCGAAGATGGCTGAAGGAAAGAGTCAAATCCGCCTGGATTGGTTTATGGACATATCTCCACCCTTTTTGAGAAAGTATTCGCTCCATCTCACCTTCTTGTGGATGGGGATTGAGAAAAGTGAAATTGCGGCCGTAATCATCAGTATATTTTTCCAATTCTTTCAGCAAGGAAGAGATGAACAGCTCAGGGTGGCCTGCAATAATATAAAGTTCGAGTTCATTTTTTGTCGTTTTTGATGCCAGTAAAAGTGGGGTGAACAACGGAGTGACAAGCATTGTTTTAAAGAAGTCACGTCTATCCATAACACTCTCCTTTTTTGGTTGTTTCCTCTATCACCATAATCATCTCTCGGAATTTTTATTCAATATTCAAAAAAAGTCAAATGAATATTTGACACACTTCTCAAATATGTATACTGTATTGCTTGCTTATTTGTTGCCTTCATCATTCATGAAATTACAAATTTCAACAGGCGTATTGACAGAAAAAAGGGGACAGGCTACTTTTTCATCAGGTTTCATTACTGTTAAGAAATTAGTCTCCATCCTGAGGAAAAA
>JAGLWV010000158.1 GCA_023133225.1 Candidatus Aminicenantota bacterium
GAAAGTGAGGCAAGCATGAACGTAAAATTTCGACTTGGTGCGATGATGTTTTTACAGTATGCCATCTGGGGGGCATGGGCGCCGGTGCTTTCAGAGTATTTAATAAATACTCTTGGTTTCAGCGGATTGCAGGCTGGTGCTATTTACAGTTTGCTTCCCCTGGCTATGATCATCGCGCCCTTCATAGGTGGACAGATTGCGGACCGCTATTTCGCCTCCCAGAAAGTCGTCGCCTTCCTGCAGTTAGCAGGTGGGGCACTGCTTGTTTTGATATCGACTGTTTCCGAATACAGAACAATGATGTGGTTGATGTTATTCTACTGTCTTCTCTATGCGCCGACTCTTGCCCTTACCAATTCCATTGCCTTTATTAATCTCAAGAACCCGGACAAGGACTTCGGGATAATAAGGGTTTGGGGAACGATCGGGTGGATTGTGGCAGGACTGCTGTTAATGGGATGGAGATTCACGGCTAAATCCTTTGAACCCATCGCTTTTCAGGGAGATACTCTTTTTTTAGCCGGTATATTTTCCGTTATATTGGGGATTCAGGCTTTCACCTTGCCTCATACTCCTCCGAAGAAAGAAACGGCAAAACCCTGGGCATTCCTGGAAGCGATCAAGATGATGAAGGATAAAAACTTCCTGGTATTTATCATCATTGCCTTTGTGGTGTCGACGGAGCTGATGTTCTACTATATTCTTACTGCGCCTTTTCTGACATCGGAAAAAATAGGCCTTTCTGAAGCCGCTGTTCCGGGAGTGATGGTGATTGCCCAGGTGGCTGAGATTGTTGTCCTTGCGATTCTCCTGCCCTATCTTATTAAAAGGATTGGTATCAGAAATATACTGGTTATCGGTGTTCTGGCCTGGCCTGCGCGGTATATCATTTTCGCCATCGGTAAGCCTTCGTGGCTGGTTATTGCTTCGTTATCCCTGCATGGGTTCTGTTTTGTTTTCTTTTTTGCCGCGGCATTTATTTATGTGGATATGGTCGCACCCAGAGATATCCGGCATTCCGCGCAGAGTTTGATTATGCTTGTTACTTATGGAATAGGAAGTTATATCGGAAGCCTTTTTTCCGGGTGGGTACATGAATATTTTACGCCTGGGGACGTGACAAATTGGACAGGAGTGTTTCTTGTACCCTGTGCGTTGACAGTTCTCTGCGCGTTCGCTTTTCTGCTTTTCTTTAAGCCAAAAAAAACACTATAAAGGATTAAGGATTAAGGATTAAGGAGTAAAAAAAAGCTCATAGCTCATAGCTCATAGTAAGAAAAATGCAGGGAAAAGGGGACAGGCCCCTTTTTTCACTTGTATAATCTCATAGAGAGGAAGGTCAATAATGGCAAAAAAAAGACTTGGTGTAGGATTTATAGGAGCAGGTTTTATAGCAAAATTCCATATCCGCTCCTGGATTGGAGTCCGTGATGCGGATGTACTGGGTGTTGTCTCCCTGACAGAAGAAGAATCAGAAGAGGCAGCAGCTCTTGCCAGGGAACTCAACGTTGGTGAGGCAAAAGCATACAGATCAATAACCGACATGGTAGCTGATCCTGCTATCGATGCCATCTGGATCTGTGCGCCAAACTTTACCCGCCTCGAAAATATGGAAGAGATCGTTAATGCCCTGGAGACGGGAAAAGGGGAGTTGATCGGCGTAGCCTGTGAAAAGCCCCTCGGCAGGAATGTGAAAGAAGCGCGCCAAATGCTTGAGCTTGCCCGGAAAGCGAACCTTCTGGATGGATACCTGGAAGATCAGATTTTTGCCCCGACTGTTACAAGGGGAAAAGAGATTATCTGGTCGCGAGGTGCGGCTATATCAGGCAGGCCCTTTCTTGCCAGGTCGGCGGAAGAACACAGCGGACCCCACATGCCCTGGTTCTGGGAAGGTGAACTTCAGGGGGGTGGAGTGCTCAATGACATGATGTGCCACTCTGTCGAGGAAGCCCGTTTCATGCTAACTCCACCGGGTGCAGCAAGAGAAGTTCTCACACCAGTTAAAGTCACTGCCCATACTGCCTGCTTGAAATGGCAGATTCCGCACTACGCAAAAATCCTCTCCGACAACAGCGGAGGAAAGACAGACTATATCAACAGGCCTTCTGAAGATTTTGCCCGCTCCCTGATCGAATACCGGGATGAAAATGGAGAGAAGCTGATAGTGGAGACCACAACATCCTGGAGCTTCGTGGGAGCAGGACTGCGGTTGAGTATGGAGCTGCTGGGACCGGAGTATTCACTCATGATCAATACCCTGGATTCGGGCATGAAGGTGTTTTTCAGCCGGAATGTGAAGGGAAGTGCCGGTGAAGATCTGGTAGAAAAACAGAATGCCGAAATGGGGCTTATGCCGGTCGTGAGTGACGAGACGAGCGAATACGGCTATGTAGAGGAAAACCGCCATATGGTTCAGTCTTTCCTTGCAGGGAAGCGCCCTGAGGAAAATTTCAGCGACGGTTTTAATGTGACCGAGCTTTTAATGACAGCCTACATGAGTGCAGAGCAGGAAAAGACATTAGTTTTTCCGCCGCCTAATCTTGACTCCTTTATCCCGGCAGTTGCCAGAGGCGAATGGAATCCAAAAAAAGTTTAGAGATCGATATTTAGAATTTTATTAAAAGAGGAGGGAGAAAATGAAAAAGTACATTTATCTATTTCTCGTTTTGGTGTGTGTTGTTTTAGTTTCCTGCATAATGGGGATCCAGGAGGAAAACATGGAGCAGCTTATATTAGATGTAAAAGAGCAGGTGGCAGGCACCAATTATCAGGAAGTAAGAATAAGGGAATTCCCGATCGCTGTCCAGTGCTGGTCATTCAGGAAATTCACCTTCTTAGAAACCCTGAAAAAGGTGAAGGAGCTTGGTATTAAATACTTACAGCCTTATCCGGGACAACCGCTGAGCGAAGACATGCCGGACGTTCGATTTAACCACAACCTCGACGACGACCAGATTAAGCTGGTCAAAGGCTGGTTAAAAGAGTACGGCATTTCTCCTGTCGCCTATGGAGTGGTTGGTTTTAAAAACGATGAAGAGAGTATGCAAAAGGTTTTTGAATTTGCCAGAAAAATGCGCATTCGAACCATCGTTACCGAGCCGAAATCTGATGACTTTTCCCTCATCGAAAAGATGGTCAAAAAATACAGAATAAGCATCGCCATTCATAACCATCCTGAGCCTTCAAAATACGCCAAGCCTGAAACCGTACTCAAGCAGGTCAAAGGACTCGACCGGCGCATAGGCTCCTGTGCGGATACAGGCCACTGGATGCGCGGCTTTCTTAATCCGATAGAATCTCTCAGACTGCTCGAAGGGCGCATCATTGATGTCCACATAAAAGACCGCAGCGATTTCGGTACCGAGGGAGCGCACGATGTTCCTTTTGGACAGGGCAAGGGCAATATCCATGACGTTCTTGCCGAACTGACCCTGCAGAATTACCGCGGATATCTTGCCATAGAACATGAGAATCCCGATGATGTTGACAATCCCTCACCACCGATCAAAAAAGGGATCGAATACATAAAGAGTATCACTCATTTTAAAGGGCATGAGGAGATCCTGAGATGGAGTAATGGAAGATACTCCAAGCATGGTTGGAACCAGTACGGCCCCGGATACTTTGAACTTGATGAGAAAACAGGGGTACTGAAGGGCCAGGGCGGAATGGGTCTTTTCTGGTACAGCGCGAAAAAATATAAAGATTTCATTCTGGAGTTGGATTATAAATGCGAAGATAAAAACACAAATTCCGGAGTTTTTATAAGAGTTCCTGAGATGCCTGCCAATAATGATTACATCTATCATTCGTTCGAGATCCAGATCAATGATGCCGGAAAAGGGATTCATAAGACTGCGGCTGTCTATGATGTTGAAGCGCCCCGGGCTGATGCCTTCAGAGAGGTGGGGGAATGGAATCATTTAAAGATTATCTTTAAAGGGAATAATGTCCAGGTCGAGTTGAACGGGATCGGAGTTTTAGACTGGGATGCTAAGCCGGCAGGAAAGGTCAGAGATTTTGCTGCCGAAGGGTATATAGGATTGCAGAACCACGACAGCCGGTCTCCTGCTTATTTCAGAAATGTTTTTGTAAAAGAACTCAAATAATGTTATAGACGCGACCCCATATTCATAATACCATGAGTGATGTTTACATTGCCGGAGCTTCTTTAACTCCCTTTGGCAAGGATTTCAGGCCCATCGGCGTGATGTTGGCTGATGCCTGCCGGAGAGCTCTTCAGGATTCTTCCTCTTTTACTTCTGACCTGGTTCCGGACTGCCTGGTTATCGGCAGCATGGACCCCATAGGATTTGCCAGACAGACAGGCCTGGATTCACTTGTGGGGATGGAACTGGGCATTGCAAGAGATACAGAAATATATCATGTTGAGATGGGCTCAGCCACAGGTGCGGCTGCTGTAGAGCTGGGGAAACGACTGGCATCGTCCGGACTCAAAGTCCTTGTCTGTTTCGGCGAGAAGATGAAGGGCAAACTGAGGAATGAAGAAATCCCTTCCCAGATCTCCACAGTTATTGCCGAAGAAGAAAGAGAAAGAGGATTGGGGGAGATGCCTGCAGTGGCTGCTCTGGCAAGCTACGAGTATATGGATGCTTATAAAATCTCAGAAAAGGGATTCAGAAATGTATGCTTTGATGTAAGCGTTCGCAGCCTCCAATATGGAGCTCTCAACGAATTTGCCTACTTCAAGAAATCCGTTACCCGGAAGGAGTATGATGACCCTGAAATCAACAGAGTCATTGCCAGGCCATTAACAAAATTCGACTGTAGCGGCTCTTACAATGGGGCCGGAGCAGTCTTTCTCGTTCCATTTCCCACGGACGTGAAGTTGACAAGTGTCAAATCCGCATTCGATAACATCAAGATAGCCGAGCGGAAGACTCTGATCTCTCTAGAATCAGCCGTGCTTGCGGGAAGAGAAAGCTTCAGAGAGGCCGGTCTAAATCCCCACGAGATAGACATCTGCGAACTTCATGATGCTTTTAAGCCGGTCCCCTGGATAGCCGCTGAGGATTTAGCGCTGGCTAAGAGGGGACAGGGGCACAAGTTTGTTATCGAGGAAAAAAACAGAAAAGGAAGGAGTGTTTATATAAACCGTTCAGGCGGATTCCTGGCAAGAACCCATCCCCTGGGAGCCTCAGGAGGAGCCCAGCTTGTGGAGCTGGTCTGGCAGTTGCGCGGGCGCAGCCAGTATGGAGAAATGTTCAAAGAGAAACTTCAACAATTGAATTATGGTCTCTGGTTTAACATGAGCGGATTTGGGAATACAAGTGTTGTAGGCATTATTGAGAGGACAGGCTCCACACGGAAGAGGGAAGGTCTCAAAGATGAAAACCTGCCTCAATCCATTCCTGAAAAGCACTTTTTTTACAAGAATGCACCCAGGAAAGATAAGATTATTGCAGCCACAGAATACATGTCTCCAGAGGATGAAAAGGTGAATGTGGCTATAATCCAGACAAAGGAAGGAGATTTCAAGATAGGCCTGGCCAAGGGTCCGGACGAAGCAAAAAGAGGAAAATACATTAAATGGATCAAGCCCGAAGAAGGACCTTACTTCATCAGAGAGGGGTACATCAAGGGGAAACTGTCCGACCTTTTTCGGCTGTTCCGCAGACTCAAGAAAGAAGATGATTGAGGAAGGATTTTTATTGACAGCTTAAAGAAGCGATAACTATAATGATAAATCTCTATGAAGAAGCTCATAGCTCATAGAATAAAAAGGGGACAGTCCCCTTTTTTCATTGCGAGGAGCGCAGCGACGCGGCAATCTCATAAAAATAAAGAATAAAAAAATAGGAGGTCATCCATGAGTGATATCGTAATCGCCAGTGCTGTCAGAACCGCTGGCGGCGGATTTGGTGGTGCTTTTAAAAAAGTATCGGCTGGGGAATTGGGAGCCTTAGCCCTTCGGGAGGCTGTCCGCCGGGCCGGGATCAAGCCCGACCAGGTGGATGAGGTTGTCTTTGGCAATGGCTGGCAGGCTGGACTCGGGCCTAATATTGGGCGGCTTGCGACTGTAAAAGGTGGGATGCCGCATGAGGTTCCTGCTTTTACGGTTAATAAGCGCTGTGGTTCTTCTCTCCGGGCTGTTTCTCTGGCTGCTCAGATGATTAAAGCAGGAGATGTAGAGGCGGTTTTAGCTGGAGGAGCTGAAAATACTTCTCAGGTGCCTTACATTGCTGCTGGAGCCAGATGGGGGAATCGCATGGGAGACAGCAAGCTGCTTGATATCATGCATAAGGATGGTTTTATGTGTCCCTTAGCCGGCCACCTGATGGGCGTGACAGCGGAAACACTCGTTGAAAAGTATAATATCAGCCGCGAAGAACAGGATGCTTTTGCGCTGGAAAGTCAGAACAAGGCGCTCGATGCAGTCAAAGAAGGCAAATTCAAAGAAGAAATACTCCCGGTTGAGGTTCCTGTGAAGAGAAAAATGACGGAAATATTCGATACAGAGGAAATTCCAAGAGAGGGGATAACCCTGGAGAAACTGGCAAAGCTTCCTCCTGTTTTTAAAAGAGAGGGAGGATCGGTTACGGCTGGAAACAGCTGTGCCCTCTGCGATGCAGCTTCAGCAGTGCTGGTTATGAAAAAGGAGAGAGCTTCGGAGCTGGGAGTTAAACCTCTAGCCCGAATTGTCTCCTACGCTCATGCAGGTGTTGATCCGGCGGTTATGGGAATCGGACCTGTTCCGGCCGTTTCCATGGCTCTGGACAAAGCAGGGCTCGAATTAAAAGACATCGATATTATAGAGCTCAACGAGGCTTTTGCTGCCCAAACCATAGCTGTAGAGCGGGAACTCAAGTGGGACCGCTCCATTGTCAATGTTAACGGGGGAGCCATAGCCCTAGGTCATCCTATTGGAGCTACCGGGACAAAAATATTGACCACATTGATCTATGCTCTGAAAAGCAGGGATAAGAATATGGGGCTGGTGAGCTTATGCATCGGAGGCGGACAGGGCGTCGCCATTGTGATAGAGAGATTATCTTAATAAGCACCAAGATTAGGAAGCACCGAGCACCTTTTGTATTTATTTAGGATTGAGATATAACAATTTTTAATTTTATATTGGAGGTATATTAATGGATATTAAAAAACCTTTTATAGTGGGTGCGGGAATCATGGGCGCTGGAATAGGGCAGCTCTGTGCCCAGCAGGGTTTGGAGGCAACAGTAGTGGATATCTCAGATGAGGTTGTCAATAAAGCCAGGGAAAAAGTGAAGACAGGATTAGCACGGAGGGTGGAGAAAGGGAAAATTACCCAGGAGGATATGGATTCGGTTCTCTCAAGGATAAACTGGACGACAGACCTGGATCCTGCGCGAGAATGTGATTTCTGCATAGAAGCCATCTCTGAAAATCTGGATGCCAAAAAGGTAATATTCGAGTCGCTCGATTCTATCTGTTCACCTGAGACGATTCTAGCCACCAACACAACAGCCCTTTCTATAAGCGAGATCGCCTCGGCCACCTCTCGTCCTGATAAAGTTTTAGGAATGCATTTTTTCAACCCGGTTGTGATCATGAAGTTAGTTGAGGTTATTCGCGGAGAGAAGACCTCGGGTGAAACCATAGCCACAGCAAAAGAGTTTGCTGAGAGCTTGGGCAAAATTCCGATCACCACCGCTAAGGAAGCACCTGCCGGAATTGTCAGTCGAGTTTTGGCGGGATTGCTGAATGAAGCTGCAGTTGTCTATGCGGATGGCGTGGCATCTCCTGAAGACATCGATGAAGCTATGAAGCTTGGAGCCGGACATCCGATGGGTCCTTTGGCTCTGATTGACATGATCGGTCTGGATATACATCTGGCAAAAATGGAAACTCTGTATGGAAATTTGAAGGACGAACGCTATAAGCCCCCGGAGATAATCAGGAAGATGGTTGCAGAGGGGAAACTGGGAAAAAAATCAGGCGAAGGATTCTATAAGTACTAATAACTCAAATAAAAAAAGGGAAAAAAAGGGGACAGTCCCCTTTTTTCGCTGCGAGGTGTGAAGGTCAGATGTCATTCAGACTGTGTCGCATTT
>JAGLWV010000159.1 GCA_023133225.1 Candidatus Aminicenantota bacterium
TCAAGCTTGACATGACACTAGTATGAAGGTTGCTCCATACGATTGAGTCAAGTGCAATTATTAAACCGAATCGTTTAAGGTCTAAATCAGTTACACTTCTTGGGGAATGATTGGAGATGTTGATTCCATAAAAATTCTTTAAAACTTCAACAGCTTTCTCTGCAGCACTTTCGAAATAAGGTGCGAGTCCAGCGCTTTCAATTTTAACTTTATTTCCAAGCATCTTTTTAGCTTGGCCCTCTGCCATTGGACTCCGACATATATTCCCGTAACAGACAAAAAGAAGGTTCTTAATAGTTTCTTTCCTGCTCATGTACTTAGTTATATATTGTATTTTTATCTCATAAAGTTGCTGGTAAAAGAATATCAATGAGTGAGACAAGAATCAACATGGCTTTACAGAGAATTGGGGTCAGACAAAGACAACAGAATTGCTAGAATTGAGTGTAAGTGTCTCTCATTCCCTTGTTTTCCAAGGGGCAGGCTCTGCGGGAATGACGGAGGAACTGGATTCCCGCTACCCCGCCTGCGCGGGCACAGGCTCCGCGGGAATGACGATTGATTCAAGATTAAAGATTTGACCCCTTTCCCTTTTTCAGCTTTTTTCATAAAACAAGTTAGATGATTTACAAATAAATTGAATTCATTTATAATAATGTTCGAATTTTCGAACATTTGTTCGATAAAGAGAACAACGATAAAAAAATGAAATTTCATAACATATTAGAAGAGATCCTTTCTAGCAGAATAAAAATATTAGTAATGAAAATTCTGCACCGCTACCCAGAAAAAAAGTTTAGTGGAAGAGAATTAGCAAGGACGCTGAATGTATCTCCCTCCAGAGCTTCTGAAATCCTTGAGTTATTCCGGAAATATGGAATAGCTAATAGAATAAGGATTGGTAATACATCAGAATGGACTCTCAATAAAGATAGCATTTTAACTAAAAAGTTATCAAATGTATTTGATATTGAAGAGAAAATTTATCTAGATCTCAAATCAAAAATACGCAAAACCTTAAGTAGAGAAAAATACATATTAAAAGTAATTCTTTACGGTTCCGTTCCAAAAGGCAGGGAAAAACCTGACTCCGATATTGATCTTTTTATTTTAGTTAAAAATCAAAAAGATAAAGAGCTTGCAACCGAGTTGGTACATAAATTAAATATATCTCTACTCCCTCGATATGGAAATGTTATATCTGAGCTAATATATTCAAAAGAAGAATGGAAGCTCAAGAAAAATAGCAAAATCTTAAAACAGATTCAATCAGAGGGTGAAATCATATTAGAAATAGCATAAATAACAATATGGCAAAAGTGAGAAAAGCTGAGAAGGATCTCCATCAAGTCTACTTAGATAAAGCAGGTCCTCTCGATTCTTTCCGTAAAGAACTTGGGTAATGCAAGTTGAAAGGCTATACTTGGGGGCAAAAGAATTTCTTCCCAGGCGAAAGTAATAAAAAGAAAGATATTCTTAATAAATACACTCTAGGATGTTAACATAACCCTAGCTATACAACGTAAATTGTGTGAGGCACTTAATATTTTCTGCCAAGAAAAATTGCTGTTCTCCCTGGGCACGGGCTTCCATTTTTGTCCTTGTGTGCCCTCAATTTAGAGTCATTTATTTTTCTTTTGAATTTATTTGTACAGATCGGGCATTCAAATATGTATTTGGGGATTGATCTAGATTGATAGGAAAGTCTTTTAGATTTACGGGGTCGCCTGCTTAAGCGAACGTGTTTTTTTTTGGCAGGGAGATCCTGCATTGGTCCTGAAGCTGTTAATTCGATCTTATATTTTGGTGTGAAAGATATATCTGTTATTTCAGCACTTTGAATTCTGTCAACACGGTATGCCCTATGTTCTCTGGTATTTTTCTTAATCGAATGCAATAATAAATTGCCTCCTTCAGTGCGTCGAAGAGAATAAGGTTCTATGATTCTTTTTGCATTTTTATATCCAAGTTCAACACAAAGTTGATTTGCGGCTGCATATCTAATTTTCTCAAGCGGAAAGCTAAAGCCCCAACTTTGTACGGTAGGTGGTGCTGTCCAGCTTCTATCTTCATCATCCCTAAACGAAAAAGTAGGAACTCTTTTAGAAATGTATCTTCCTTCAAGCCAATCGAATAATTTGGGAAGTTCATCCCAAAATGAATTAAAGGGGGGGAGTTTTGGCAATTGATGTCCTAACATATTTTCCCATTCACTTATTAACTCTGCACCAACAGGATGATTTGTGATTGATTCAAAAGTGGGAATGAGTATATTCTTTGTTTGACATTTCATGGCCAATAAATCCTTAATATTATCAGATTTCTCACTCTGAAACTTGCGACGAAAAAGGTTTATGATGTCATATAAATCTCTCGGCCGTGAGCGTTCTCCCATTGCTCGGATTTTCTCCGCAAAAACCTCCTCAAATGAATAACATTTGACATGATAGGGGCTAGGTAGAGTATCAGAATAAGGATGATTGATTTTTTGAAATAGTGAAGGAGTAATAATCTTTTCAGATGAGTTCAGATCCAGTTTAACTCTTCCGGGATTGGGCGCATTTCTTGGGCCTCTATAGTAAATGCGAACTTCCAAATAATAGGGATCTTCTGATGACCTCAATGCCAATTCTTGAACTGAAAAATCGATACCGGATTCGTCATGTAGTCTTTCTAAAAGCTTTTTTAGATTTTCTTCAATTTCATCAGGATCAATTGGCGAATCTGGAGGAACTAATGTGAAATCCAAATCTTCAGAAAAACGCCATGTTTCGACATAGCATTTTTTTAAGCATGTGCCGCCTTTGAATACCCATTTTTCAGAAAAGTACGGATCACTTCCAATCCCCCATAATATCCAACCGATAACATGGTCTTTTTCAATAATATCTTCCCTAATTCCCCATTCGATTTCTAAATTTTTTATCTCTTTGTGCGTAATCATCGTTAAAGAATCACATTAACGCATAGGTTCCATTTTCTGAGTATTTTTCCTTTTGCTTTAACATCAGGATCGAGAATTGAATAACCTTTGCTGATATTGTTTTTACAGATTTCAGACAATTGAGGGGCGTCAATTTTGAGCTTCTCGATGATGTAACCTAACCTTTTATAAATTGCTCTATTTCCAATTAGTTTAATATAAGCGGCTATTTGTTTGTCATTTCGGTTTTCCGAATTAAAATAATTTTTTAAAATTTCTGAAACATGCCTGATTCCACCACCTGTTGAGGGAATGTTTAAGATATCAATTAGTGTTCTTGTGGGATCTGAAATTTTGACTTTAAAGCTTTTTCTCCAAACATGACTTAAGCCAAACATCATTTTTTTGCTTGTAGGGCTCAATATATAAGACGTCCCTTGAATATCAGTTTTTCTCTTCCGAAATTTTTTTAATGTAAAAACAACAAGATCTTTGAAAATCTGATCAGTTAATTCCCAATGTTCAGATGCGTTCCATCCTCCTATATAGCACGGAGAATAAATTTTTAACGCGACAATCCAGGGGTCTTCTTTGTATTCAGAAGGATTTATTGTTCCCAGTGGAACAGTAATATAAAGCCCTCTGCGTACTCTTGAAAGCCAGCCCTTGCGAGCCCAATACCCGAGAAGATTTCTTGAGGGAATTATGGGAAGATTTAATATCTTTGATGCGTCTTTAACTGTGAAAGGACCATCTGTAGATTGGATAAGCTTGTCTAATCGTTTTCTGTTATTTTCTGAAATTCCGCCTAAATTAACCATTGTTATATTAACTATGCATTATTCTTATTCCCATTAGTAATATTGCATGTATAATATACCATTACTATCCAAGATGTCAAATGATTTTTGATAATATTATAGCTGTTCCTAGTCATGCGACACAAATTGGAAATGGACGGAGAATTGGGGTCAGACCACGACAACAGAATTGCTAGAATTGAGTGTATATGTCTGTCATTCCCCTGTCTTCACAGGGGCAGGCTCTGCAAAGCAGGAATCTAGATTCCCGCCTGCGCGGGAATGACGATTGATTCAAGATTAAAGATTTGACCCCATCCCCTTTTTTCCAGATATCCCTGTCTACTTTTTTTCTTGTAGCTCTGGAGGAGTAAGTGTAAAGCCGAGCTGTTGCATTAAGCCTAACTGATCCATATAGTTCCACTCTTCTTTGGTTTTTCCGTTCATGTGATGACTCACGAGACACCAATTAAATGTAACCTGCTTGCCTGTGGCTGGAATTCCAAGATCCGGCAATTCTCCAGTATTGGTGCCACTAAAGGTTCCCCTGACAACAGATATGTCTCCTTTGATTATCATCTCTTCGATTGTAAGTTTAAAGTCGGGGTAACTATTACGTGTGTCTATAATATATTGTTTGTAAGCTTCTAGACCTTCAATATCAGGAGATGGAGAATGGTGATAGACATATTCTGGAGCGAAATGTTCATCCAGCACTTCCATTTTACCCTGGTTCCAGGCTTCTTCAACAACCCGAAGGATAATTCCCCTTAATTCTTCTTCATTGCTGGCATCTTCACCCTGCTGTTGGCAGCTGAGAGCAAAACAAAACAGCAGAGCCAGAGGAATAATCAGGGTGGATCGAAACAAAGACTTTTTCATTTTTCCCTCCTTGTTTAGATAAGGGACTAGAAATTTGTTTCTTTAATGAAAGTAGAAATTCTTATTTTTCGCTTAACTCATCTAATCCCCAATCTATAACGTTTTGACTTATATCACAAAGCAAAATAAGAAGTCAATGCAGAAAAGACAGACTTCTTCCCGTGCAATGATGTAACAGATTTTGACTAAAATCGGCCAATTGCGACTAACGGTGCTTAAAGTGTGGATGACAGATTAGGAGTGTGGATGAACCTAGATTCCCGCCTACGCGGGAATGACAAAAGGAGTAATGACAAAAGGATCGGGAATGACGGAGGGACTGGATTCCCGCGGAGCCTGTGCCCGCGCAGGCGGGTACGGGAATGACGGTAGTTCTGGATTCCCGCTTTCGCGGGAATGACAAATTTTTATTTAACTTTGACCCATTTGTTGATGGAGGTGAAATAGAGGCCTGCTTCTTTAATGGGTTGTTTGGTGATCTCTGCCCAGAAACGGCTGTAGATCTTGACCTGAGGGGCATAATAATGCACGAAGCTCTCTAAGTTGTCTCTGACGTCGTCGGTTTTGCTGTCTCTGACATCGTTGGTTTTGTAATCTCTGACATCGTCGGTTTTAAAGTCGGCGATTATCCAACCATCACTCTCCAGGAAAGCCAGATCGATGACTCCTGTCAGGATGACCGGGAGTTTCTGTTTGTCTGTTTTCTCATTTATTGTATCCTTTTTGCCGGATCCACTATTTTCACGCGTTGTCAATTCACTCGTTCGCGCGCTGGCCTCCCCTATTTCAGCAATCGCCATGACTTCCTTATCCGTCATAATAGAGAACGGGACCTCAAAAAGTTTCTTCTCAGCCTGCTTCACTCTTCCCCAGAATGTGCTCTTCATTATAGATTCCACAAGGCTCACAAGTTCGCCTTT
>JAGLWV010000016.1 GCA_023133225.1 Candidatus Aminicenantota bacterium
GTCCCTTTATCTTTTCGAATTAAGTTTTGTGTCCCCTTAATTATCATGCGGCCTCGCCGCTACGGCAATCTCAACTCGTAAATAATCCAAGTCAATTGTTCTTATCTTTTTTTTCCATAATAGCAATCTGGGCGGCGGCCAGAAGGGCAATAGGAACTTGATAGGCAGAGCAGCTTACATAATCAAGGCCGATCTTATGACAGAAAAAAATGGAACGAGGATCACCTCCATGAACGCCGCATATTCCTATTTTTAAATCAGGCCTGGTTTTCCGTCCCTTCTCCACTGCCACTTTCATGATTTCGCCAACTCCTTTTTCGTCGATGGTTTCAAAAGGATTATTTTTCCAGATCCCGTGCGCAAGATAATGGGCAAGAAATCCCGCTCCATCATCACGGGAAAGACCGTATATCGTTTGAGTCAGATCATTAGTTCCGAAAGAGAAAAACTCGGCTTCTTCTGCTATCTCATCAGCTGTAAGGGCAGCTCTGGGGATTTCGATCATAGTCCCGATTGAATACTCAACCTTAACCTTATGTTTCTCCATAACTTCGTCGGCAACACGAAGAATGATTTTCTTCTGGTTGGCAAGCTCTTCCCTGGTGCCCACAAGAGGAATCATGATTTCAGGAAATACCTTTTGCCTTTCCTTTGCCAGTTCGCAGACAGCTTCAAAAATAGCAGTAGCCTGCATCTCTATGATTTCAGGATAAGAGATCCCAAGACGGCAACCTCTGTGACCAAGCATAGGATTAAACTCTGAGAGGACTTTAACACGTTCCAGCAGCTTCTCCAGCTCCTGAACCTTCTCCTCCTCGCCTTTGCTTGCCTTCAACACGGCCATCTCGACCATCAGGTCCTCTTTTCGCGGCAAAAATTCATGAAGGGGAGGATCGAGTGTGCGGATGGTAACTGGATGTCCCCTCATTTCTCTGAACAGGCCATAAAAATCTTTTGTCTGAAAAGGCAGAAGCTTACTTAAGGCTCTCCGCCTTTCCTCTTCAGTTTCAGAGAGAATCATTTCTTTGATAAAAGGAAGCCTATCTTTTTCAAAAAACATATGTTCTGTCCGTGCCAGGCCGACGCCTTCTGCCCCAAAAGCAAGCGCTATCTTGGCATCTTCAGGTGTATCTGTATTAGCCCTGACTTTTAATCTTTTCATCCGGTTCGCCCAAAAAAGCATTTTTGTAAAATCCTGATAGAGTTGAGACTCCTCGGATTTCTTCTCTCCTCGGATGACCTGGATGATCTCTGATGGCTGGGTTGGAATCCGGCCTTGAAGAACTTCTCCGGAAGTTCCATCAATGGATATCCATTCCCCTTCTTTTATTTTAGTTTTTCCCACAAGAAAGAATTTTTGTTCTTCATTTAATCTCACATCTGCACAGCCCACAACAGAAGGCTTTCCCATTTGCCGTCCCACAACAGCCGCATGGGAAGTCATCCCGCCTGTTGCCGTTAACACCCCCTTGGAAGCACTCATACCATGAATATCGTCAGGAGATGTTTCATCCCTGACTAAAAGGGCTTCTTTCCCTTCCTTTTTCCAGGCAACTGCATCGTCGGCAGTAAAGACAGCTTGCCCTGCCGCTGCTCCAGGGGAAGCAGCCAGCCCCCGGGCAAGAACCTTGTGTTTTCCTTTTTCCTTTGTATCAAAAACAGGGTGAAGAAGCTGATTTAAAGCATCAGGCTCAACCATCAGAAGAGCCTCTTCCTGGCTGACCAGGCCCTCTTCAACCATATCCACTGCAATTTTCACCGCTGCCATGCCTGTTCTTTTACCACTTCTTGTCTGCAGCATATAAAGCTTTCCCTCTTGAATTGTGAATTCAAAATCCTGGACATCGCGGTAATGCTTCTCCAGTCTGTTGGTTGTTTCTTTCAATTCCTTATAGACACCGGTCATTTCTTTTTCCAAAGATTTGAGAGGAGAGGGAGTTCGTACGCCGGCGACAACATCTTCTCCCTGAGCATTGAAGAGATATTCTCCGTATAATTCTTTTTCTCCTGTGGCAGGATTTCTGGTGAATCCCACACCAGTGGCTGATTTTTCTCCGATGTTTCCAAAAACCATCTGTTGGACGTTGACAGCAGTCCCCAGATCGTCAGGAATATAATTTAAACGCCTGTAAGTCACAGCTCGAGGATTGTTCCAGGACTTAAAAACAGCTGAGATGGCTCCAATCAGCTGTTCTATGACATCTTGAGGAAACTCTCGCCCTGTATCTTTCTCTATTAAATTTCTATAATCCACTATGAGCAATTCCAAGTCCTTCTCAGAAAGCTCAAAATCTTGTGTAACATTCCTTTCGCTTTTTTTCTTCTTCAAGATAGTTTCAAATTTCTTTTTGGGGACTTCAAGCACAACATCTCCAAACATTTGAATCAATCGCCGATAGCAATCCAGTACAAAGCGTTTGTTTCTGCTCTTCTTTGTTAAACCTTCAACGGTCGCATCATTGAGACCGAGATTTAAAACTGTATCCATCATTCCGGGCATGGAAATCTTTGCTCCAGAACGGATAGATACAAGAAGAGGATTTTCTTCACTTCCGAATTTTTGTTTAGAAATCTCTTCCAACTTTTTCATGTTGACAAGGATTTCCTCTTCTACCTCGAACGGAATTTTATCACCCAAATGAGCAAAAAGTTTGCATACTTCAGTGGAAATAGTAAAACCCTGAGGAACAGGCAGGCCAATTCCTGCCATCTCTGCAAGGTTGGCACCCTTTCCTCCGAGAATTTCTTTCATATCTTTATTGCCTTCAACCTGATCTTTGCTGAAAAAATATACGTGTTTTTCTGCCATTTTCTGACTCCTTAAAAAGTTAATTTAAAAATATACATCAGATACCCTTTAAAAGGCAAGTAAGTCCTTGGTAAGGCAAATCAAATCAGGGACGGGATAAAAGGGGACTGGGGAAAAAGGGACAGGGGAAAAAGGGACAGGGAAAAAGGGGACAGGCTACTTTTTCTTTGAAAAAGTTGCCTGTCCCCTTTTTTCTTCGCTGCCCTGTCCCCTTTTATCCTTTTTATCTTCGGTAAAAGAATACATTCAATGAAAAAAAGAGCAGAACACTATCGGTTAAAATCAGTTTATAATCCACTTTCAGACTGAGACTACCGAAACAGCCGCAGTCAACATCGATGCCTCTTAAAATGGTGACTGCAACGAGCACCAGAAAAGCCCCCAACAGTCCTGAGAAGAGAAAGGAGCTGGCACGCCGGAATATGCCGAAGACTAAAAATGCCCCACAGACAACCTCCATCCAGGGCATGACGAGTGCAAGGAAAAATGATAGAGCAGAGGGAAAAATTCTATAGTTGGCAACGCTCTGGGCAAATCCTAGAGGATCGATTATCTTTAAAATTCCGGCCCAGATAAAGACGCCTCCAACAATTAACCGGAAAGCAAGAAGAATATGCTTATTTCTTATCATTTTCTGAAGAGACAGGCAGGCCTTGTCTTATCCATTCAGCCCAGCCGCCGAAGAAGACCCTGATATCCTTAAAGTCCATTTCATGCAAACGTTTGGCTAACTCCACACTCGATTGGCACTCACTCCCATCACAGTAGACCACCAAAGTCCCTTCAAGTGGAAAAGAAGGCACATTTAAGTCCTTCCTTTCCTTGTGCGTTTCAAAAGGGATGTTCTTAGCTTCCATGATGTGACTGGTTCGGAAATACTCCTTGGAACGGCTATCGATGAAAAGAGCTTCTCTTCTGGCGAAAAGCTCTTCAGCTTCTGCCAGGGTAATAAATGTGATCGAAGAATATTTCTCTAAAGAGAGAAAGCTATACCGGTACTCACCCTTAAAGTATTTTTCTATCAACGGGAAGTTTGCTACGACCCCCAGGATAGTACTAAAGGCAAGGATGAAAACGACCTGATAAAATAGCCTTTTTGGCTTCATAGGCTCAGATATTTATCCAGTCCTGCTTTAATAATATCTATGGATCTCCTTAAATCCTGCTCCTTGAGCACATAAGCTATCCGCACTTCATCTTTACCCCTGTCTGGGGAGCAGTAAAAGCCCTGTGCCGGTGCCACCATAACAGTTTCTTTGTCAAGATGGAAATCCGTAAGCATCCACTGAACAAAATGCTCGGCATCCTTGACGGGAAGTCTGACGATGAGGTAAAAGGCCCCTTGAGGAATGTGGATAACAATTCCAGGGATATTTCCTAATCCCTCGCAGAGGACATCTCTGCGTCTCTCGTATTCTTCTTTGACGGGCTTAAAATACTCTAAGCCCATGCGATAGGCAGCAAGAGCAGCCTTCTGTTCAACGGAGGGTGGACAGAGCCTTGCCTGAGCAAATTTAAGCAACGACTGGTGGATTTCTTCATTTCGAGTTAAAACTGCTCCCACCCTCGCTCCACAGCTGCTAAAACGTTTGGAGGTACTATCGACAACAATAACTCTATCTTTTACTTCTTCGTATTCCAGGATGCTCTTGTGAGTCCCTCCATCATAAATGAACTCTTTATAAACTTCATCTCCGATCAAAAAGAGATTATTTTTTTTTACGACAGAGATAACTCGCTCCAGCTCTTCAGGTGTATAGACTGTCCCGGTGGGATTATTCGGAGAGCAGAGCAAAATCGCCTTTGTCTTCGCCGTTATCCTGGCTTCAATTTCTTCTTCGGGTGGAAGCCGGAATCCATCCTCAACATGCAGAGTTAACGGAACAATCCTGACATTTGCAAAGGATGCATAGCCGTTGTAGTTGGTGTAAAAAGGCTCGGGGATGATAATCTCATCACCGGGGTCAGCCACAACACTGAAAGAAAAATGGATGGCCTCTGAACCTCCTATGGTGATGATCACATTCTCTGCATCAAGAGAGATTCTGTAGGAGTTGAAATAATCAGCCATGGCCTGCCTCAGCTCTAAAAAGCCCTGTGCAGGGCCGTAGCTTAAGACCTTCTCATCAAAACTATGAAAAGCATCCAGGATTGGCTGAGGAGTCGGAATGTCTGGCTGGCCGATGTTTAGATGATAAACGTGGATTCCCTGTTCCTTTGCCTTGTCCGCATATGGATTGAGCTTCCTTATGGGAGAGGACTGGATGTCTCGCCCTCTTCTGGAAATATTCATCTAAAATTCCTCTCGGCAAAAATATGAATCAATGTACAAAGAGCCGATTTGATTATTAGCAAAATGAATTAGGGTTGTCAAAGTTTTTATTGCCATCACAAAGAGATTCTGATATTTTTGTTTGGGTAATCTAAAGCCATCATGATCAAGGATCCTCAAGCTCGAATAATCGGCAAAGAAAACTGGAAAGACTATTACCTCCTTTCGATTGAATCTCCTCGTATTGCCACTCAAGCCCACCCGGGCCAGTTTGTCATGGTCCGTATAACATCGCATTCTTATCCTCTATTGCGGCGTCCATTCAGTATTCACTTTAAAGACGAAAGAAATATCGAAATTTTCTTCAAGATCACCGGTTCCGGAACAGGCATTTTGAGTCAAAAAAAAAGCGGCGATACCCTCGATATCTTAGGACCTCTGGGAAAGGGATTCCATGCAGGAGAAACCCTCCGGGGAAAAGATGTCGTTGCAGTGGGGGGAGGAAGAGGGATTGCTCCACTCTACTTTCTGGCCCACGAACTTCGCTCGCACGGAGCTGCGGTCAAAATTTTTTATGGCGGAAAAAGTCACGAAGACCTTCCTCTTAAAGCAAAATTCGAGGAAAACGGCTTTGAGTTATTCTGCTCAACGGATGACGGCTCTTTAGGATTTAAGGGTCTCATCAGTGACTATCTCCAGACAGAGCTTCAAACATTCAATCCAGCTCGAATATTTGCCTGCGGCCCTGAACCCATGATGGAAAAAATTGCGGAAATCTCACAGTCTGGAGATATCCCGACAGAATTCTCTTTGGAATCTGTAATGGGCTGTGGATTTGGAGCCTGCTGGGGATGCGTGAAGAGGATAAGAAAAAACAACCACGAAGGCTGGGTCAAAATCTGCGAAGAAGGACCTGTCTTTTCCGGAGAAGACATTATCTGGACAGAAGTCGAAAAATGACTGATCTTACAATCGATTTAGGTTTCATCAAGCTCAAAAACCCTGTTATCGCAGCCAGTGGAACCTTTGGCTACGGTCTGGAGTTTGCACCTTTCTTTGACCTGAGCAAGCTGGGAGGATTTGTGGTTAAAGGGCTTTACTTCTCTCCCCGCCCGGGAAACCCTCCTCCCCGCCTGGTCGAAACCCCGAGCGGTCTCATAAACGCCATCGGCCTTCCAGGTGTCGGCGTCCGGAGATTCGCAGATGAGATCCTTCCTCAACTCAGGAAAATAAAAACAGCCATTATCGTGAATGTCTGCGGGGAGAACGAGGAGGAATACGCCTCTGTTGTGGAATTCCTGGATAAGGAGGAAGGCATTTCAGCTTATGAGTTGAATATATCCTGTCCTAACGTAGAAAAAGACGGCCTCTGTCCAGCACTAGACTCCGAAGCAACTTTTTCTGTCGTTAGCCTTGTCAAAAAAACCAGTTCACGGCCCGTGATAACAAAACTTTCTCCCAACGTGACTGACATCGTGGAAATCGCTCTGAGTGCTCAAGAAGCAGGAGCAGACGCTCTGTCACTGGTCAACACGCTTCTTGCTATAGCAGTCGATGTAGAAGAGAGAAAACCTGTTCTGGGCAACATCTTTGGCGGACTCAGTGGACCGGCTATTAAACCCATCTCCCTCAGGATGGTTTACCAGGTTGTGCGTCGCGTAAAAATCCCTGTTATTGGCATGGGAGGGATCTCATCAGGTAGAGATGCGCTTGAATATTTAATCACAGGGGCAAAAGCAGTGGAGATCGGGACAGCTAACTTCATCGATCCTGAGGCTTCAATAAAAATCATCGAGGAATTAAAGGATTACTGCGAGGAGAACGGATTCGAGAGGATCGAAGATGTTATAGGAACAATAAAACGCTAGAAAAACCAAAAAGGCTAGAAAATTGTGGGATTGTCAGGAAAAAGGGGACAACAGAAAAAGGGGACAGGCTACTTTTTGTCACAAAAAGTAGCCTGTCCCCTTTTTCTCCCTAAAAGCAAATCATAATCTTAAGGAAATAAAAATGAATAGAAAAGAAGAATTAGCCAAGAGGATAATCGTTGCTCTTGATGTTGGAAGTCGAGAAGAAGCATTGCTTCTTATAGGACAGCTCGAAGATGTCGAAATATTTAAAATGGGGATTAGGCTCTTTACAGCCGAAGGCCCTGCTTTATTGAATGAGATCAAAACATCAAGAAAAAAGGTCTTCCTTGACCTGAAACTCCATGATATTCCTAACACTGTAGCCGGGGCGGTAAAGGTTGCAGTAAGATACGGAGTCCATATGCTAACCCTCCATTCTTCCGGAGGAAGAGAGATGATGGAGAGGGCTGCGGATGCAGCCAAAGAAGAAGCGGAAAAAGAAGGAACGGAAAAACCTCTCCTTTTAGCTGTAACAGTCCTTACCAGCCTTAAGAGTGAACAGCTCCATGAAATAGGAATGACGGCCGACCCGGCCAGGCAGGTCATCAAGCTGGCCAAGCTTGCCAGGGAAGCTGGAGCGGATGGATTGGTCTGTTCTCCTCAAGAAATTGAAATCGTAAAGCAAGAAATCGGCAAAGATTTTCTCGTCGTTTCTCCGGGAATTCGACCTTCCTGGGCTGCCGCCCAGGACCAGAAAAGAATTATGACTCCTTCTCTTGCTTTCCAGAAAGGAGCGGACTATTTGGTCATAGGACGTCCGATAATAGAGGCTGCTTCTCCCCAGAAAGCCTTCCTCAGGATAGTCGAGGAATCAAAGTGCCCTTGAAGCACTTTCAACAACAAAAATAGCACCCAAAATAATCCATAAGATAACAGTAATCACTGCAACCACGACTAAACTTACGATCAAATAAGGGAGAATTTTATCTTTAGGCGCATCCACGAGGGGAGTTACAAATCCAAGATAGAGGAGGTAAACTCCGTAAAGAGAGGCCAATATAACCAGGCGGTCCAAAAAAGGAATGATATAAAGGGCACTTGCAACAAAGAAGGGTGTTGTGCTGTAGACAGCAAGTTTCATGGCATAGCTCAGGTTTTTGGTAGAGGAGAAAGTCGATGCCAGAGTATTGATGACAAACCCAAAGACAAAAACAAAAGCCAAGACGAAAACATAGATAAGAATAGCATGAAGAAGAGCCCTTCCGATTTCATACTTGACCCAGCCTTCATAGGGCTTCCTATAGCCTATAAAGCCGAGTTGTATAAACTGGGCAACTGCAGGAACAACAGCTAAGAGTAGGACATAAGAGGTAAATAGCTGAGAGACAGAATGAGGCTCTTTTTTGATCTTCTGCCATTCATCTTTTGGCTTTATCAGTATTCCTTGCACCCTTGCCACTATGTCCATCCACATCCTCCTTTAAGTAAAATCCCAACTTAAATGTTGGAGGCGCGGGTCGGATTCGAACCGACGAATCGAGGTTTTGCAGACCTCTCCCTTAGCCACTTGGGTACCGCGCCTTTCCCATATTTTGAATTCTCTTTTATATATTATCGTGGAGCGGACGATGGGATTTGAACCCACGACCTTCTGCTTGGCAAGCAGACGTTCTACCACTGAACTACGCCCGCTTCGACATCATTACGCAATACAAAGCTCTTGGATTAAATTATCAGAAAGAGAAAATTCTGTCAAATAGACTGGACTATCTTGATCGAACTCGATCGCCCATTACTATTGGATCTCTGCAAGAGAGAACTTTTACGGTGGCTGTGGTCCTCTGGGTATCAATGACAATTAGACTGGCAATAACATTGAGGGCGACAGCCTCTGTTGATAACCTGTAAGCATACAACTGCTGTCCGAATTGGAGACCATTTTCTTCTCCAAGGTCAATGATAGCCCAGTATCCGCTTGCTATATGGTTGTAATCATTGTGCAAGTAGATAAAGTTTCCATCAATAACTCCTTCTTCAGAAGGAGAAATATCGAGGCCGAGGTCTTTACCCAGAAGGCCTTTTTTTTCCTCAAACGGGTACAGGGAATCTCCTATCTGAGTTTCTCCGGTTAACTTTTCTAAACGTGCTTGTGCCCGATCCCTGGAAACGGCAGTGATTTTCACTCTTCCCTTTATTAATGCGAGATTACCATACTTTTTCCTGTTGACTGGATTTCTGAGTTCACGTCCAATCTCCAGCACTAAAAAAACCTGCCCTGGTTCAAGTCCGTCATCCATTCCCTTGTTCAAATAGACAATATCGTGTTCTCTAAGGAGAATTCTACTCTTTTCTGCTTTGGCCCCAACAATTTTCATCTCAAGTTTTTGGCCTCTTTCTAAAAGAAAAAATGAAGCGTAAAGATCAGATTCATTGATCAAAGGGTGAACATCCTTATACAACTCCGCTTTTTTGGCCTCCTGCTCCTGTTTTTCCTGTGGATTGGCAGAACTTAAATCGAAGCCGTGTCCATTAAGGAATATAAAAAAAGTGAATAGTAAGGAGATGAAAATTGTGCCGCTTATTTTATATATTTTTTTATTCATAATCTAACTTCTCCTCTTGCTCGATTTTTACATACCTCAAACGTGTTCTTATTATATTTATAACCCCTCTACCTGTCAACTA
>JAGLWV010000160.1 GCA_023133225.1 Candidatus Aminicenantota bacterium
TTCCTGAAGGAGCGAGATCCGATTTGGGTTAAAAATATTCTTATCTCTCCCTGGAAAAGAATTATGATCGCAATGATCAACCAGGGAATGAAATTCCTGATAAGCGACTGGGAGACGACTAGATTTCCCCACCGAGTGATCAAATAGAGAAGGCCAACTATTCCCAAGCCGATGGCCATCTGGTAGGTTTTGGTGCCTTTTATCAACAAAAGAAAAGAATACAGGATAAAGGTCACGAGGAGAATATCAATAAAGTCTCTGATATTAAAACGAGATAACGCCGTTACGATATCAGCTAACATAGCTCCTTTTTTTCTCCTCGCTCTCTTCGATAGAAGTTATAGATCGACCTTCGTTTATGATAGCTTCGGCCACGAGCAAAGCTCTTCTGACCGGGGCAACATCATGAACCCTGAGGATGTGGCTTCCATGAATTATGCTCAGAATGGCTGAAGCAATCGTTCCTTCGAGCCTCTCTTCAGGGGGCAAGTTCAGGATTTTTCCGATGAACGATTTTCGAGAAATCCCAATAAGGATAGGGCGACCGAGATCCTCAAGAAAATGAAGGTTGTTAATCAAAACGAGATTGTCTTTGAGTCCTTTGCCAAACCCGATCCCAGGATCGATTATTATTTTTTCTCTTTCAATCCCATTGGCTTGAGCCAGTTCAAGCTTTTCTTTAAGGAAAGATTTGACCTCGATCAGCACATTTTCGTAGAAGGGATTGACCTGCATTGTCTTGGGTATCCCCTTCATGTGCATCAGAATAATGGGAACATGACTTTGTGCCGCAAGAAGAAGCATTTTGTGGTCAAAACGGAAAGAGCTTATGTCATTAATTATATCTGCACCGGCATCTATGGCCGCTCGAGCGACCTCTGACTTTGATGTGTCGATAGAGATCAGGATATCTGTTCTTTTTCTTAAGGCAGAAATAACGGGAATGACACGCCTTCGTTCTTCTTCCAGAGAGATGGATTCTGAACCGGGCTGCGTGCTTTCTCCTCCTATATCGATTATATCCGCACCTTGCTCTTCAATCTCCAAACCGCGCTCCACAGCTTTGTCTTTATCGAAGTAAAGGCCACCATCTGAGAAGGAATTGGGAGTGATATTGAGGACGCCAATTATCCAGGTTCTTTCACCTAAAGTGTAATTTTTGCCGTTGACCTGGAGGATAAACTTCTTTCTCACCTTTTATACATTAACCAAATCGGGTTTTTTTAAAGGTTGAATTTTTTTAGATTTTTCTGTTTTGGTTTTAGAAGTTGAAGCCTTTTTTTTGGTTTTAGCTAATTTTTTCCCTTTTATTATTGAATCTAATTCTTCAGCCGTTAAGACTTCTTTATCGAGAAGAGCCTCTGCAATATGAATCAACTGTTTCTTGTTTTTTTCTAAAAGTTCCTTTGCTCTGTTGTAGTTTCTTTGAATGATCTTTTTGACCTCTACATCTATCATTTCTGCTGTTTTTTCACTGAAATTTTTATTAATGGCTAGATCTCTTCCCAGGAAGATCAAATCATCTTGTTCGCCGAATGTGAGAGGACCTAAGTCGGACATTCCCCATTGACAGACCATTTTGCGGGCGATTTCGGTTGCTTTCTCAAAGTCATTGGCTGCCCCTGTCGTCGTTTTTCCAAGGGTTAGAATTTCGGCAGACCGGCCGGCTAAAAGCACTGAAAGCTGTGCTTCCAGATATTCTTTAGAGTATGTGTAGCGGTCGTCAAGAGGAAGCTGCTGTGTTGAACCCAGAGCAAGCCCTCTGGGGATGATGGTCACTTTATGGATGGGATCCGCATCGGGCAAAAGAGCAGCTATTAGGGCATGACCTGCTTCATGGAATGAAGTGCTTTTTTTCTCATCATCGCTGATGATCATGCTCTTTCTCTCTACTCCCATGAGGACTTTGTCCTTGGAAAATTCCATGTCCTTCATGGCGACTTTATCCTTATTATAGCGGGCTGCAAGGAGGGCCGCTTCATTGACAAGATTGGCCAGATCAGCTCCGGAGAATCCGGGAGTAGTACGGGCAATAACTTGTAAATCGACCTCCTTGGCTAAAGGGATGTTTTTCACATGAACTCTCAGGATTTCTTCTCTTCCTTTGACATCCGGCATGTTGACCACAACTCTCCGGTCAAATCTTCCTGGTCTGAGGAGAGCGCTATCCAGGATATCGGGTCTGTTTGTTGCGGCAATAAGAATAATTCCTTCGTTGGAGTCAAAGCCATCCATTTCCACCAGGAGCTGATTAAGTGTTTGTTCTCGTTCGTCATGGCCTCCACCCAGGCCTGCTCCTCTCTGTCTTCCTACAGCGTCAAGCTCGTCGATAAAAATCAGACAGGGAGCATGTTTTTTCCCCTGTTCAAACAGATCTCTTACACGGGAAGCACCGACTCCAACGAACATCTCAACAAAATCAGAGCCGCTGATGGAGAAGAAAGGGACATCCGCCTCCCCTGCTACTGCCCGGGCAAGAAGGGTCTTGCCTGTGCCTGGTGCCCCGATTAAAATCACTCCTTTAGGAATTCGGCCTCCTAACTTTTGAAATCTTTTAGGTTCTTTCAGAAATCCGATGATCTCTTCAAGCTCTTCTTTGGCTTCTTTAACGCCGGCTACATCCTTGAAGGTAATTTTTTTCTGCAGGCCGGAGAAAAGCTTTGCCCGACTCTTGCCAAAGGAGAGGGCTTTATTGCCGCCTGACTGCATCTGCCGCATAAAGAATACCCATAAACCAATAATAATAAGGATAGGAAACCACATGAAGAGAGAGGAAAGCAAAGGGCTTCGAGAGGTGTCTTTTACATCAAAAGCCACGCCGTTCTCCCGGAGAATTTTGACCAGACCATCATATTGAGGATCTCTTACGGTTTTAAAAGCGGTTCCATCAATATATTTTCCTTTGATTTGATTCCCTGAAATAGTGACTTGCCCAATTTTGTTTTGCTCAACGTCAAGGAGGAAATCGCTGAATTTAACCGGCCTCAACGCTGTTCCTCCTGATTGAAGGACGCTGAAAAGGATAATGATTATGATCCCAGCTGCGATCCAGAAAAGAATCGTTTTAATGGATTTGGGTTGTTTTTTTGGGGCTGGCATGGTTTATTCCTTGTACGACAATATTTTAGCATGTTTTGTTCCAATTGTTAATAAAACTCTTCATAAATTGTGGTTTTTCTTATAGTAATTATGGTTTTTCTTATAGTAAATAGTAAAGTTGTAGAAGTATACGGTCAAATTTTTCACAAACTTGACTGAAAATCCATCTTTCTGTAATATGAAAATCCCAGGTGGGGCTGTAGCTCAGTTGGGAGAGTGCTTGACTGGCAGTCAAGAGGTCGTGGGTTCGATCCCCATCAGCTCCACCATCTTATATTCCAATTTTTCCCTGGTAATCCCTTTGTTTCTTAATTTTTTCGGTTTCAATCCTTTTACTGTATTTTCAGCGTAATTCAACAATTTTTGTTAGAAATCTGTGAGATGGGGAGAGGTCTATATTCCCTTCAATAAGATGCTCCCCACATAAATTAATATCCCATAAAAAGGATTAGTGAACGAGGGGTCTCGAACCCCCAACTCTATGATTTTAAAGACCTGAGGAAAACACGATTTTCAGGGGTAAAAGCCTCACTTTTATTTAGTCAACCGTATCCATAATTAAGCAGGTTTAGGCATTTTTTGTGACGTATTTGTGACGTGAGGAGAGGTCTATTCTCTTCCTATTTGAATCTAATTTTCCATTGTGATATAAGCTACAAAGGGAATAGATAGGAAAAAATCAGCAAAAAATGTAAAAATCATTTTCTTAACATTTTGATATATAAAAAAAGAGGAAAGGAATATGCCTAATTCTAAACCTCCTAATTGGAATGATATTGCAGGTGAATTTAGAGGAGCTGGATTAATCTTAGGAAATGGTGCATCGATAGCTTTTGATGAAGAACGTTTTTCTTATTCTTCGATTCTAACAGAAGCTAGAAATCTTAGACGTATAACTCCTGATCTTTATAGAGTCTTCCAATCAATGAATACGACAGATTTTGAGCGTGTCCTTCAAGGATTATGGCAAGCTAATTATGTTAACAGTGTTTTGGGTGTGAGAAATCAAAGGTTAATAGAAGTATATAGGGGTGTTCAGCGTGCTCTTATCGAAACTGTAAGGCACATCCATGGGAATGTGCCTCATAACTCAATAGCAGAACGGCTCAATAAAGCAGCAGATTTTCTTTTGCAATTCAAGACAGTGTTGTCTCTTAATTATGATGTCTTGGTATATTGGGCGATGATGAAAGGGATTGACCGCTTACAGAACAATTTTGCTGATTGCTTTGTGAATCAACTGTTTCAATACGACTGGGAAAATTTTCATAATCAATATAACACATTAGTATTCTATCCTCATGGAAATTTAATAATTGGAAGAGATATTAATGGGGTTGAAAGTAAGATATATGCGGAGAATATAAGCAATTTAATAGATACTATCATTCAGAAATGGACTAATGAAGAGCTTGCTCCAGTTTTTGTCAGTGAAGGCACTAGTGAGCAGAAGAAAATAACTATTAACCGTAGTCCTTACTTGTCAACTGTTTTTAATGAAGTAATCCCAAAAATCGGAGAAAAAGTAGTTATCTATGGATGGGCTTTGTCTGAGCAAGATAATCATATAATTAAGGTAATAAAAAATGGTTCTATTAGGAAATTTGCAATATCAGCTCATGGTGCATCTAATCGATATGAAGAAAACTGTGCACGGATAAGACGTGAACTCAATGGATTTGAAGTGGTTTTTTTCAATACAGAAAGTGAGGGGTGTTGGATTTACCAAGAATCAAATTAAAATCAAGGAAGAGATGAGTGGAAGCTAAAGACCTTAAAGCCCTGGGTTGAAATAGACAGCAGGGTGAGTTAGAATTTTAATAAGGGAGGGAAAATGGAGATCTCAAATTTTTGGAACAGAACATCCAACCAGCTAACTTAACAATACAGAAAATGATAGAACGGTCAAATAAGAAAAATAGAATTTCACCGTTAAGTAAAGATGAATTTTATCAAGAATTAGTGCCATTTTTTGAAGAAAAACGTGAAAAACTTTTAGGATTACTTAAAAATGATAAAGGCTGGAGTAGCAAATTACTCCCTTACAAGCTTGTTTTTATCAACAATAGAAAAATAGAAGATAAATCTTACCTTTATTTATTTGATAAACTTCCAAATCATATTTATCTGCAAAACAAAAAACCTCATGCCTATAAAACTGGGTATAGCAGCAAAGTGATATTTTTAGAGAATTTAACTTATTTAAACATAATAGATATGCTTAGAAATCTCTTTATAAGAAGAATAATTAAGATAGCTAGCATTGAAAATATTATTAGCTTTTTCAAGAAACTAATAAGCTCTAATTATGCAAATTATGAATGCCAGAAAACAGAATATTTTTTACGGTTATCCATATCTAATTTAAAAGTGTCTACTGGGCTTTTTGCAATATCAGCATATCGTGTTAATCTTATTTTTCCTTTTAAAGAAAGTCTAACGTCGGATGCTATTAGAGATGGAACGGCTGATAATAAAAAAATATTAATAATTAATAAAGAAAAAAATGATAAATATGAAGGATTTGATGAAATTCTTAATATTGATGACCTGGTCATTCATTTTTATCTCTTTGACTTTACTGAAGGCATTCAAATCTATAAGGAAGTTACAGGATTAAATGAACAACAAATTTATAGTATCATTGATTTATTAAAGACTACAGGCGACTCAGAGATTTATAACTTCAAGAAAGAACTTATTTATATGAATCTTTCAGATGGCAAGGTTCTTGAAATATATATTGAGCGTTTTCTTAAATTATGCTTTGGAGATTGTTATGATAATTTAATGCTTAAAGCTCAGGTTCCAAGTAGAAAGGGAGTCCGTAGACGTGATTTTATAATTTATAATAACAATAGTAATAATCCATTTCTTAAGAGCCTTGAGAATAAAGGCACAGAATTTTTTCTTTTAGATTCTAAAAATTATAAAAAAAAGCTAGCCACAAGAGATCTCGATACATTCAAATCATATTTAGATGAGAATAGTGCGTTTGGAAATTTTGGAGTGATATTATCAAGAAGAGGTGCAAGTTCGAATTGCCAAGAATCAATATTCCTCTGGTTAAAGAAAGATAACATTAGAATAATAGTGCTTGAACAGGAAGATATTTTAAGGATGTTAGATTATTTGGATAACGGTCGGTCTCCTATAGATGTACTTGAACAAAAATATAGAGAGCTACTCCTTCTAATGTGATTTCTCTTTTTGTTAAAAAAATAAGAATTTGCGAAGAATATATACATTGAATTTATAAAGTTTTCTTTGAATATTAGAGAGAGCATTAACATTAATTTAATAAAGAGCGAAAATAATGTTCTTTATGTTGAATTTTAAAAAAAAGACAATCATTGTTATTGTAAAATTTATTTCAAAGGGAGAAACAAAAGGAAGACTGGAAACCAAATCCCTCAAAGCCCTGGCTTCCCTGGATTGAAAAAGACAGCAGGGCTGAAAAAGCACCTAAGAAGACGACATAGATTAATAGATTTTCTTATTGAGAAAAAATTAGAAGGGGAAAAATTAAATGAGAGAAAGTAATAAGCCTTTTAAAGAAGAAGCTTTATCTTCTCTGTGGTGGGGTATGAGTATTAAATCATTTAAATCTCACTATAAAGGAAGGGCATATAAAGGGGCTCCTAAATATTTTCAACATCTTTATTTTCCATTTCATGGACATCGTGGACATGCTGGATTTGGATTCGGCAAAAAGGGGCTATATATCATAGCTATTTCATTTGTTTTTAGAATAGAGAGCATATATCTAACCCAAGGTGACATTCTCAATAAGTCAGAAACAATCTTAAAAGAACTAATATTAAGATACGGAGAGCCAACTGTAAATGCTCCCTGGAATGATGAGATTAGAAAATTCAATTATATTTGGGTTCTAAAAAATACTATTATTCAGTTTCCGTGGGATGGGCTTAATGCTTGGGGTATTCAATTTAGAAGTATAGAATTAGACCCAGAGGCAAAAGGTATAATTATGGAAATAAAAGAGATTTTAAATAATGAAAAAAAAATGTAGTTTTCATTACTAATAAAAAGAAGCAAAAGCCAGTGACCATAAAGCTCTAGCTTCCCCGGATTGAAAAAGGACGCTGAGCGAAGTAGTGGCTCAATAAGGAAAAACATGTGTTAAGTAAACTCATAAACCATTACTCAAAATTCCTCTCTCTCTGGAAAGATGCTGATCTTGGTATTGTTGAGGTTGAAGATGCGAAGAAGAGGGTGGCTGGATTGAAGGGGCAAATACTCTAAAGTCTGACTTCTAGTATTAAAAGAGGATAGCATGGCTGAAAAAATGCCTCACATGAGAAATAGATAAAGGGAAAAGAGATTTCTCATTTTCCTTGTTGGAACCAAATATTTATGGTATAAAAAAAATCAAGTATTAAAAATACAATATTTTAAGGGGGAAAAATGACTGAAGAAATAAAAAGTTGTCCCTATTGTGGGGAAGAAATTTTAACAGTAGCAATCAAATGCAAGCATTGTAGTAGCGATTTAAAAAAGGAGCCTGCTAATACAGGAGAACTTTTAGGACATCTTATGATTTTTATTCCATTTTTATCTACAATTCTCATATGGTTTTGGGTTGGAAACATGGCATTAATCCAGAATCCGGGTTCAATTTTAAATATGATCGGAATAGGAACTATTTTCTCAACTGCCGTTTTAGCATATATTGAAGCTTCCCAACTTGGATTTGGAAGCCAAAAAAAAGAAACAAAACCTATTATATATTTTATAGGGATAGTCCTCTTATGGATAATAGTATATCCCTTGTATCTATACCATAGAAGTAAAAAAGGGAAAAAGAATCTCCTATTTGGAGGAATTGTTTTAGCTTTAGTATTTACAGTTTCATATTTTCTCTTGCAACAAGCAATTTCTGACAAAATCAATGAAATTCGAGGAATATTAGGATAAAAATATTAAGAATTAATCTCTTTTTATTAAAGTCATTAATACTTGTAGTTTCTGTAAAGGCATGAGATTAGAGAATTTCTTTTGAGATTTTTTCTAATGAGCCAACTGGAAGCCAGGGAATCCTGGCCTCCCATAATATGCTGGTCGCTTGTTAGCGTAAATATCGCCTCATAGGAGAGCCGGCTGAGGGGAGGGGAAATTCTCGATATTTGAATCGAAATGATGGCTTTAGATTGACAAAATGTTTAAAGGAGGAGTAAGATTTAAAAAAATTAAAAAGAGCATGGGGAGGCTTAAATGGTTGAAGAGCTGAAAACGAATCGAGTTGGATACAAGGCTCCGAAAGTGCAAGAGGAGACAGTCCGTGCCGCTACGGGATCGGATCAACCAACAGAAAGGGATCTACTGGGATTTGAGCCGTATGTGGACGCTATCGCTCAGTTTCTAGTGAGCCCCGGAACTACACCACCTTTGACGCTCTCTATTGAGGGTGAGTGGGGTATCGGCAAAAGCTCCTTCATGCATCAGCTTGAGAAAGCCATACAGCGGGAAACTGGCGTACTTGAAAAGAAAAGCAACACTGAAGAAGAGAAAGGCGTTGACAAGCGCAACAGATCAAAAAAACAGCAAGCTCTCACCGTCAGGTTCAATCCTTGGCGACATGATAAGGAAGATTCTCTCTGGGCAGCTTTTGCCCTGAAATTCATAAGAGACATCAGGAGTAAGCTATCCCCCAGAGAGAGGCTTCGATCTTTCATAAAACTATTCAACCTTCGTTTCAAATGGTCAAGCGGCTGGCTTGATATGCTTCGTATAAATGCCGCAATTTTTACATTTATATTCCTTATCGTATCGTTTGTAATGCTACTGGTGCTCAGAGGACAGGTATGGCTGAAAGAGATTATAGGACTTGCTGAAGGAAAAGCCTTGTGGCAAATTTTGCTAGGAGTTCCAACTGGTTTGACTGGCATAGCAGGTGTGATTGCTTTAATTGCCGTTATTTGCAAGAAGGGGATTGATCTGATCGGCAATCCTTTGGAAATTAATCTTAAAAAACACATCAAGGCTCCCAATTATAAAGAGCACATCGCATTCGTCGAGCGCTTCCATGGAGACTTTGAAAAAATAGTGAACGCTTACTCCGGTAATCGGAGAGTTAATGTTTTCATCGACGATCTTGATCGCTGCGAAATCCCGAAGGCAGCTGATCTGATGCAGGCCCTGAACCTGATGATCGGTAACAATCCACGGATTATCTTCATCATTGGAATGGACCGGGAGAAGGTGGCAGCCGGCCTGGCCGTCAAGTATAAAGAATTGCTTCCTTATCTATACAGAAGCCCGGAACAAAAAAATGCTGGCGATGAAACGCTCGGTTTGAATTACGGTTGGAACTTTATCCGCAAGTTCGTGCAGTTGCCCTTCACAGTGCCAGAAGCTAGTGAGCCTAACATCAAGAATTTCCTCGATTATTTGGGAAGCGCAGATATAACGGACACTCTTGAAAAACCATCAATTTTTCAACGGTATCTCAATCCGCTGAACTTGTTCAAGGATTTGGTTAGTTTTTTAAAGAGAGTATTTCAGAAAAATCCGACAATCTCCTCAGAAAAGTCTGAGCAAAAGGAGCAAACCCCAGAACAAAAACTTCGGCAAGAAAGGATTAAGTTGTCATTTGGTTCTGATTCAGAGGATATTAAGAAGATTACCTTAATGGTGGCCCAGACTTTAAACAACAATCCTCGCCAGATCATTCAGTTCATCAACCTCTTCCGTCTGCAAGCATTCATTGCGAATGAAACCGGTCTGTTTGATCAGGTGGGTAACAAGCCGGAAGAGGAATGTTTAACTCTCGAGAAACTTGGCAAGTTTATTGTGCTCGAGCTTAAGTGGCCGACATTGATGATCGATATTGGAGGTAACAAAGAACTCCTTACAAACTTACAGAAAAGTGCTTTAGGCGAAAAAACGGCAGGCAGGGATGAAACTCTTAAACATTGGGTTAATCAACCAGGGCTGATCGAATTCCTGAAAAAGGGCAGTTTTGACGAAGAGGGCAAGAAGGATTCCTTATTGCGGGATAAGTATAGCTTGGAGAATCTTGATATTGAATTGCTACTACGGGTTTCTCCCAAACCAGATCCATCAGAATACATTGCACCCGAATTTAAATCGGAGAAAAAGTCAAAGGCTTATGAATTCACAAACTCAAAGGGGATTAAATATTATCTTCATTTTAAGGATGTCAAGCTGAAGGGAGGACGTGTACAGAGAATCTACTTTTTTGCCCGTGATGTGAGACCAGGATCCTTGGATGATGTTCCTGGAGGCTATAAAGTTAAAGAATTGGAAAGAACGGGTATGCCCATTCTGAAAAGGGCTTGATTTCTCTTTTTCAGCAATGTAAGAATCATTCTTTTTTTGTTTTGACTTTGCAGGAGGGAATAAGCCTTCCAAGGCTTCTCCCTCTTTATTGCATCTGTTCTCTCTACTGCTTAGATTACATTCCATCCGGAAGGGATTTCATAATTTCCTAAAGTCCAGGCTTCCCTATGATGAAACGATGGCCTTTTGCCGGAATAACGCCTCATTGGAAAGACAGGTGAAATTAATACAGATTCTCACTTCATCTTGAATGCAATCTTTTTTCTTAAAGGCAACCAAAGTAGCTATTACTTCATATTTACCTTGGTTTTTCTGTAATTTTCAATAGGGGAATTCATTAAATAATTTATAAATATGTAACTTTTGTATATTATTATAGCTACTAAATAAGGGGATTTTGTGCCTAAGATTAAATACTTCTCTACTGAAGAAATAAATGCCTTTTTTGATTCTTTGAAAAAAGGGAGGAATCTCTGAGAAAAGCAAGAACGCCTGGATTACCTGGAATTCATAGCAAGAGCGACTTCTCACATTCCCGATAAAGGACAGGTAATGACGGCCTCTACTCTAATGCCCATCGTGGCAAAAAACGCAAGGAAGGTGAAGACTCTGCTCATCCTCCTGTCATTGAGAAAGTAACTACATTTCTCCCCCGGAAAGGGTGGGCAGAGATGATCCGCAAGGTCTATGAAGTGGACCCTCTCCTCTGTCCTAATTGCAGTGGCCGAATGAGAATCATCGTCTTCATCGAAAACCATAGTGACCTGCCCCCCATCAAAGTGCCACTCTTTGAGTTAGATTTTTGACCTCATGGGCTTCTGGAGCAGGTGGCTTATACCCCA
>JAGLWV010000161.1 GCA_023133225.1 Candidatus Aminicenantota bacterium
TCATCCGGGTTTTCAATTGTTCTATTATATCCTTGTACTCTGGATCGTTTACCAGATTGTTCATCTCTTGAGGATCGCTCTGGAGATCGAAAAGCTCAAATTCCTCAGGATCCTCAAAATAATGGATGTATTTCCATCTTTCGGTGCGGACACCCCTGTTTTTCCTGACCGAATGAACTGCAGGATATTCGTAGTATTCGTACAGGAAATCTTTCCTCCATTCCGTTTTCTTTCCTTCGAGAAGAGGCTTTATACTTTTTCCGTCCATGGTTTCCGGTATAGAAATTCCGGCAAGGTCCAGTATTGTGGGTGCTATATCTACATTTAAAACCATATCGGCTTTTGTTGTTCCCGGTTTTATCATTTTTGGATATTTGACAAGCAGAGGAACCCGGATAGACTCTTCATACATGAGGCGCTTATCAAAAAAATGGTGTTCGCCGAGGAAAAACCCATTATCCCCGCTGTAGGCAACAACCGTTGAGTCCTCATATCCCAGCCGTTCAAGAGCGTCAAGCACATGGCCGACATTCTCATCCACTCCGGCAAGGCATCCGTAATAGCGCTTGAGGTATGTATCCAGGTCAGGAACATCTTTGAAATCACCGATTTTCATATCTGCATTCCTCACAGCATCGGGTTTTCCCTCATAGGTGTCATGAAAATTGGTTGGCTCGGGCATTTTTTTGTCCTTAAACAAGTCATTGAAACGTTCGGCGTGACGCCAGCTCCGGTGGGGAGCCTTAAACCAGAGAAGCAGGCAGAAGGGCTTGTCGTGCTTTTGTTCCAGGAATTTAATGGCGTGGTCTGCCAGGATATCGGTCACATGGCCCTTGTATTCTTCATCGGGGCCAAAGTTTTCCGAGATAACGGGATTGTTGTATCTTCCCTGTCCTTTAAAGCCAAAGTAGTAGTCCAAACCTCTGTTCTTTGCCCGGTCTCGATTATGCCATTTTCCGATGAAAGCTGTCTCATAACCCGCCTCTTTAATCATTTCGATGAAAGTTTTCTGTTCGGCGGGAAGGGCCATACCGTTTCGGCGGACACCATGATTGTGAGCATATTTCCCGGTCAGAATGGATGCCCGGCTCGGACCGCATAAAGATGTCGTGACAAACATATTCTCAAACCGGACACCTCCCTCGGCAATTCTGTCCATGTTGGGTGTTTTCAAGATCGTGTTTCCAGCACAGCTCATCCCATCCCATCTCTGGTCGTCAGTCATAAAGAAGACAAAGTTTGGTTTTCTTTTCTTTAGAGCGCAGGAGTAAGGTCCGAAGGATAATGTTGAGGCCAGAAGCCCGGCAGAGGAATGTTTGATGAAGTCCCGTCTAGATATGCTTTTCAAATCATGCCTCCTTTTTATTTAGGTTGACAGGTTAGTAGCACACGAAAATCTTAAAGTCAATTTCAGGAGATATCCTCCTTGATATACCGTGGATAAGTTTTTTTTGCATGATCGGCTTTACTCAAGTCTATATCGATAGTAAGGAAAGGCTTCCTTGGTGAAGTTTTGCCCAGAACCTCCCCATCGGGCCCAGTGATCCAACCCTGTCCGCCAGGATCTATCTGCTTCCCTTTTGGACTGATACGGTTTGAAGACAGGCAGAAAGCACCGGAAACAACTGAAGCAGCACGCCCTGCTACCAGCCACTTATCCAGAGTGGATTTTGGCGTGGCACGCGGACAGGCAATCAGATGCACTCCCATTTGACCGTAAGCCCGTGAATGTTCGAAAAACCAGATATCCGAACAAATCAAAAATCCGATCAGTGCTTCTGCGCTCTGGACTGGTATAAAATCGGCATTTCCCCTGTCATACCAGGATGCTTCCCAGAATCCTTCTTCGTCTGGTACATAGTACTTTGAATACACAGCGCTGTATCCAAATTCGGGCTCCCAGATGAAAGCTTCGTTCAAGCGTTTGCTGCCCTTGTTTACAGGGCGGGAACCAAGGACGATGGCTGGCCGAAGCTCCTTTAGGCGGCTCTCCCACTCATCATGTGCTTTTACTGCTGACTGCCAGACCTTGGGATCATACTTGTTGCTTCTGGCAAACCAGGGGGAAAAAGGCATTTCGGGAAGCAGGACCAGATTACTGTTCTCGGCTTTTACATGGAAAACCAGTTGTTCCCAGTCCAGAGAAAAATCGTTTGGTTCATTGTTTAATTCACATACTGTAACTTTCATACTATGAGCTATGAACTTCTTCTCCTCCTTAATCCTTCTTCCTTATCTTCTTGGACCTTGCAGGAGCCTGGCTGGCAGCGTAATGACAGTTTTCAAGAGATTGAAGACTGCACTCACTGTGATGCCGATAAGACGAAACGGAAGGAGAAGAAGCCAGACTATAGGGTATAGAAAGAGTGCAAGAAGAGCGAGAGGCCAGCAAAGGATTAACAAAATCAGCCATAGTATAAATTTAATAAACATTGATATTTTTCTTACTATGAGCTATGAGCTTCTTCCTTACTCTTTAATCCCAGCAAGGTCCAGCATAAAAGCATACTCTAAAGCCGTTTCCCTGTACCTTCTAAAACGGCCTGAGACTCCGCCGTGGCCAGCTCCCATATTTGTGTGAAGAAGGAGAACGTTATCATCTGTTTTCAAATCCCTGATCTTAGCCACCCATTTGGCCGGTTCAAAGTACTGGACTTGAGAATCTTGCAGGCCCGTCGTAACCAGCATTGCCGGATAATCCTTGGATTCTACGTTATCGTAAGGGGAATAGGAAAGCATATAGTCGTAATATTCCTTGTTATTGGGATTCCCCCACTCATCATATTCACTCGTAGTAAGGGGAATACTGTCATCGAGCATGGTTGTGATTACATCCACCCAGGGGACACCCGCAATAACACCTTTAAAAAGTTCAGGGCGCATATTCACCACAGCACCTATCAATAGGCCGCCGGCACTTGCTCCAGAGGCAAAAAGCCTGTCCGATCGGGTCAATCTTTCCGCAATCAGATGTTCGGCGCAGGCAATAAAATCTGCAAAAGTATTTTTCTTTTTGAGAAGCTTTCCCTCTTCATACCAGTATCGTCCCATCTCCTGACCGCCGCGAATATGGGCAATAGCGTAAACGAATCCTCTGTCCAGAAGGCTTAAGCGGATAGAGCTGAAACGCGCGTTCATACTGGATCCATATGAACCATAACCATAGAGGAGAAGCGGGTTTTTTCCATCTTTCTTGACACCTATTCTGTAGACTAGAGATATCGGGACCTTTGTGCCATCCTTTGCCGTCGCATAGAGCCTTTCGGATTTGTAATTTTGGGGATTAAAATCACCCAGAACTTCCTGCTGTTTCAAGAGCTTTTTCTCTCTGGTATTCATATCATAATCGAATGTGGAGTTTGGAGTGGTCAGGGATGTATAACTGTAGCGCAGCAAGTCCGTGTCAAATTCCGGATTACTGGAGATATAGGCCGAGTATGTTTCTTCCCCAAAATCAAGATAATGCTCGCCTTTTTTATCCCACCTGATGATCCGCAGGTTTGTCAGGGCGTTTTTTCGCTCACTGACAACAAGAAAACTTTTAAAAATTTCAAAACTCTGTAATAAAACATCCTTCCGGTGAGGGATGACTTCTCTCCAGTTATCTTTTGTAGTTTTGCTGACCGGGGTCTCCATCAATCTAAAGTTTTTAGCCTTGAAATTTGTTTGGATGTAAAATTTATCTTTGAAATGAGCTACACTGTACTCCAGGTCACTTTCCCTTGGGTGCAAGATCTTAAATTTTCCACGAGGATTATTGGCATCCAGGAAACGGTATTCAGTAGAAAGAGTGCTTGAGGAGACAATAAATAAATATTTCTTCGACTTGGACTTGAAGACGTAAGTATCAAATGTTACATCTTTCTCGTTAAAGACTTCACTATCACGGGATGGATCGGTTCCGAGGACATGTTTGAGAATTTTATAGGGACGAAGTGTTGTTTCATCCTTGACGGAATAGAATACGGTTTTATTATCATTTGCCCAGACTGCACGGCCTGATGTGACTGGAATCTTATCTGGAAGTATCTCCCCGGTCTTCAGGTTTTTGAAATAAATCGTATACTTTCTTCGGCTTACCGTATCCACTCCAAAAGCAATAAGATTATTGTTTGAGCTTACTGAATATCCTGCGACACTGTAATAATCGTGTCCCTTGGCCATCTCGTTGACATTCAGCAGGACTTCTTCTTCGGCCTCCATACTTCCCTTCTTCCGGCAGTAAACAGGATATTCCTTTCCTTCTTCGAAGCGGGTATAGATGTAGTAACCTTCTCTTTTTACGGGAACGGATATATCTGTCTGCTTAATTCTAGCAATGATCTCGTTGTAAAGTTTTTCCTGAAGTTCTTCGGTATGCTTCATGACAGAGTCTTTGTACTCATTCTCAGCCTTTAAATAATCAATGACTTTAGGATTATCCCTTTCGTTGAGCCAGTAGTAATTGTCAATACGTGTATCCCCGTGAATAGTCAGTTCTTTCCGTATTTTTTCTGCGATCGGTGGTTCAATCATTTCATGTGGTTTTTTGGCTTTCTGGCATCCTGGGCCGGTAAAAAAAAGCAAGAAAAGGAAAAGCACAGTATACCCGAAAAAAACTGTAGTACACCATTTATGCCTGGATATTGGTTTTTTCATAATTTTTCTCCCTTCATGGCATGATTTACCTGATTAAATTCTGACTTCTCTCTCAAGAAATCTTATATCAAAGGAAATAATTCATGTCAAAAAAACATGCATTCTATCACAGTTATCCCAAACCGTACTCCCTCAAAAGTGTGCTTTTCTTTTTTGCATTGCCCACAAATCGGTCCAGCTCATTCCAGAAAGCCTGGCTGTGGCTTTTTATCCGGGTGTGAACGAGCTCGTGGAGAATCACATAATCCATGAGCTTACGGGGAAGGCAAATAAGCTTTATATTAAGGTTGATGTTGTTCCTGTTCGAGCAACTCCCCCACACGGTCCTCTGATTCCGGATAAAAACTCTGTTATACATAAATCCATACTTTTCTGACAACTCGTTGAGTCTTGTGATAAGCTGTTTTCTTGCAAATGTTCTGTCTATATCCATAGAATTTATATAGAGGGCACCAAATTTTCGCTTCGCCTGCTCCATTTTATCAAGACTTTTTTGTATCCAGGTTATCTTTGAACGAATGATCCTGATGGCTTTTTCGAGAGATACACCGTAAGGAACGGCGACCCTGACTCCTCTTGACGGCATTACAGAAATGTTTAGATGTTTCGCTCTTTTGCTGCTTTCAAACAGAACGGGTCCCACCCTTTCAACATCAATAATAGTGGATTTTCTCATTCTAATTTCTTCTATACTGATTTTTAGAAAAATACAAGAAAAATAAAGACATTTTTTTCAGGACCTTTGAGTGGGTTGCAAGGTGAGCCTCTATTTCATATCATTTATCTTTATACATTAAAGTCTTAAAGCTGATAATGGATGTAAACAAAAAAAGGAGTCGAATTTGAAAAGAAAGCTGTACATATTTCTTTGTCTCTTGTTTCTCTTACTTGGGAAAATAGCGACATCATGCAAAATAGCGTCCAAATCCAACACCGATTCTCTTGAAGTTAAAGTCAATAAATTGTTTTCTGAATGGGACAAGCCGGATTCTCCCGGTGTGGCGCTGGCGGTTGTGAAAGACGGCTCTGTTGTTTACAAGCAGGGATATGGACTGGCAAACCTTGAATACAATATTCCCATCATTCCCTCAACTATTTTTCATGTCGCCTCGGTCTCCAAGCAGTTTACGGCCTTTGCCATAGTTTTGCTCGCCCAACAGGGCAAGCTTTCGCTGGATGATGACATCCGCAAGCACCTGCCAGAAGTCCCTGATTTCGGAAAAACCATCCGAATCCGGCATCTCATTCATCATATAAGTGGGCTGCGTGACCAGTGGGAGCTCCTGGTAATGGCTGGATGGAGGCTCGATGACGTGATTACAAAAGAGCATATTCTGAAAATGGTCCGGCATCAGAGAGAATTGAATTTTGCGCCAGGTGAAGAATATCTTTACTGCAATACAGGTTTCACTCTGCTGGCTGAAATCGTGGCAAGAGTATCAGGCCACTCGTTCGCTGAATGGACAGAAAGGAACATTTTCAAGCCTCTCGGCATGACGAATACACAATTTTATGATGACCATGAGAAAATCGTCAAAAACAGAGCATATTCCTATTCTCCCCTCAAAAAAGGAGGTTTTAAAAAAAGAGTTTTGAGTTATGCCAACGTCGGCGCAACCAGTCTTTTTACGACTGTCGAAGACATGTCCAAGTGGGTAAACAATTTTAACGATCAACGTGTGGGAGGCAAAGCTGTGATCGAGCAGATGCATGAACAGGGAGTGCTGAATAACGGAAAAAAAATAAGTTATGTCTTTGATCTGGTTATCGGAAATCACAAGGGGCTAAAAACGGTTTCCCACAGTGGAGGTGATGCAGGCTACAGGAGTCATGTCGTCCGTTTTCCTGAGCAGAAATTTGCGGTTGTCATCCTGGGTAACAGGAGTGCACTGAATCCATCACGCCTGTCAATGCAGGTTGCGGATATTTATCTTGCAGACTGGATTCAACCCGAAAAACCCAAGAAGAAATCCGAACGAAAGATAGCAAAGATCGATCCGGCTGTGTATGAAACATATGCAGGTAAATACTGGTTTCAGCTTGGATTTTTCATAACCATCACAAAGGAAAACAACCGGCTGATGGTGAAACTGACAGGCCAGCCCAAGGTTGAGATATTGCCTGAATCTGAAACCAGGTTTTTCATAAAAGAAACAGGCTCTCAATTGACATTTCATCTGAACAATATCGGTCAGGTCATTCAGTTAACATTCAGGCGGGGCAGCGTGGATATGAGCGGGGAAAAACTCAATCCCCCTGTTCTGGACGAGAGGAAGCTTGCGGAATACATTGGCGATTATTACAGTGACGAGCTCGGGACGACATACACGATAGTGGTTAAGAACAATAAACTTGTTGCCCAACACAGACGCCACAGCGATATGTTGTTAAATCCAACCATAGAAGATAGGTTTGAAGGGCCCCTGTGGTTTTTCGGCCGGATCCATTTCACACGGAATAAAGAAAATCGAGTGGTAGGGTTCAAGTTAACGGGAGGGCGTGTTAGAAATCTGAGTTTTGTTAAACAATATAAATAAGGGATAATGGGACGTTAGCTCCCTAGCTTAGCATGTAGTTTTTTTCGTGAAATAATTTCAAGCAAGCATCCACTACTGCAGGATCATAAAAGATTCCTTTA
Organism: Candidatus Aminicenantota bacterium; assembly: GCA_023133225.1. Lineage (GTDB taxonomy): Bacteria > Acidobacteriota > Aminicenantia > Aminicenantales > Aminicenantaceae > JAGLWV01. Next base: position 7,277 of record JAGLWV010000161.1, read on the forward strand.
AATTTGATGACTTCGTTTAAAGCCGCATCAATCCCAAGGGCTGGACGGTAAGGCCGGTGAGAACTCATGGCTTCAATAATATCAGCTACAGCAATGATTCTCGCCTCTATAAGAATCTCATCACCCGATAGTCCTGCAGGATATCCAGAACCATCTATTTTTTCATGGTGCTGAAGTATAATCTGGGCAACTGGATTGGGAAATTCTATCTCTTTCAATATGTCATATCCAACCTGGGGGTGCATTTTAATCATAACAGATTCAATTTTTGATAAATGCGTTGGCTTGGTGAGAATCTCATAAGGAATTTGTATCTTCCCGATATCATGGATAATTCCAGCCAAGCGAACTCCTTCAATCTTATCTTTTGAAAGGCCCATCTCGTTAGCTATGGCACAGGCCAGATCGGATACCCTCTTTTGGTGACCCGCCGTATAAGGGTCTCTCGTTTCTACTGCTGTGACGAGGGCATTGATCGTCATCTCGAAAGTTCTTTGTAATTTTTCTAAGCTTTCTTTTAGTTCGAGCTCTGTATTCTTCTGCCTGGTAATATCTTTTAATATCCCCACTTCTACGACTTCTTTATTTATCCCTATGTTCACCGTGTTTGCCTTTACTATCTTCACCTCTTTATTTTTTGAAACAATTCTGAATTCCTTATTGCGGATCCCATTTTTTCCCATATTCTTTGTATTTTTCTCAATTTTTTTTACGTCATCAGGGTGGATGATATTCCAGAAATTAAATTTCTCACTGCATAATTCATTTTTCTTATAGCCTGTAAGTTTTTCGAAAGCAGGATTAACATATTGAAAGCGCTCTGGCGTCATCATGTAAATAGCATCATGAGCATTTTTTACAACACTCTGATATCTTTTCTCAGTCTCTTCTAAATTATTTTTAATCTTATGCTGATTAAGGGCCACTTCAATAGTTGAATGCACATCTCTATCTTCGAAAGGTCTGAGTATATAGCAAAATGGCTCTGTTCTCCTTGCTCTTTCCAGTTTTTTACTGTTTTCATTAGCCTCGAAATAGATAATAGGAATATTGAAGATAGAGCATATTTTTAAAGCGGCTAAAACGCTTTCTGTTTCCCCCTGCAGGACAAGGTCCATCAGCACTAAATCAGGGTGCATTTCTTCTGCTTTTTTAAAAGCATCTTCTCCAGAGACAGCGATTCCGCAAACATCATACCCAATCCTCTGCAAGCTCGCTTTTACATTATCAGCCTCAATGCGTTCATCTTCAACGATTAGGATTTGCTTTTTCTTCATTGTTATCGTTCCTATATATTAACGGGCAGAAATGCGTGCCTCCCCCAAAGCACCTTTTTTGAATAATGTATGCAGAGCCTTCATTTTAAAGATATATATAGTCTTCTCTCTTCGTTTTGCTTTTCTCTTTATGGCAGATATCTTCAATGTATTCAATCCTCTTAAGAGATGATTTGAGGGGGGTATTTTTGCCGTTTTTTCTCACCTTAAAAGGTTAAAAGAATAATTGATGGGGTTGGTCCCCTCGTTCTAAGGTAACCATTGATACCGACCATTTTTATATCCTCTCTGCCGTATGGTCACTTTTCCGTTTTGAATGTCATAAATATTATAGGCATTTAAGATGTTTGTATCGTACACGGTTGCACAGGCCACGGAAGGAGCACAAATCACTTTCATTTTTTGCTGACTTAAAGGAGTTGGATTATGCATCCAATTGAAAGGATAATGCCTGTGTCCATGTAATATGAGGTCAACACCTGAACTATAAAATTTTGTTAAATACTTTCTGGATTTTCTCAAAATACCAAAACCAGCCAACCAACGATAATAAGGGACGATGAGAGGATGATGATGCATTGCTATTATTTTAAATTTATCTTTATTCCTTTCTAATATCTTCAGCAACCTTTTAAACTGGGCATTGTCAATCTTCCCAAGGCAACCAAAAGGAAGGTTGGAAAGGGGAAATTCTCCTGTCGAATCGATTAATATCAAAATTGTATTTTTATCAAGAGTTTTTTCTATAGGATGAAGGTCTTTAGCTCTGCGAGGTTGATTATATATATTTTTTTGAAATTTTTTTGAGATATTTCCAGAATAACCCCGGTCATGATTCCCCGGAACAACACTAAAAAAATCACTTTCGAGCCAATCTATCGAAGACCCATGAGTGAATGTATTATTGAATTTATTTTTGAATAGCTCAAATTCATCATAATGATTGGTATTCGTGATGTCTCCTGTAATAACAATGTGATCAAATTCATTCTTGTCTTTGAGATCTTGCAAATCCGAAAGAAGAGCATCTAACACGCTCATATCGATACGGGTTTTAAATGCTGTGCAAATGAAAGAACATATACTATATATATTGAAACCTTTTCTCTTATGTATATGAATGTCGGAGACATGGGCAATTTTCATTTTATCCCCTCCCAGTAAACATAACTATTGATGATGGCTTTAAAAGTGTTTTTACTATCTTTCTGCATTAAAATCAAGGAGCAAGGGGATAAAAAGGGGTCGGACCCCAAAATCCCGTACCCCAAAATCCGACATCTGTCATTCCCGCGTAGCCTGTGCCCGCGCAGGCGGGGTAGCGGGAATCCAGTTCTATCTGTCATTCCCGCGGAACCTGTGCCCGCGTAGGCGGGGTAGCGGGAATCCAGTAGAATAATAAATCTTTTTATCTCTGTTTTTCTTATATTTAATTCTTGTTATTACTAATCCTGGATTCCCGCTTCCGCGGGAATGACAATCGGGAATGACAATAAAGAAGAATTACAAAAAAGAGTGTGGATGACAAAAATGAGGAATGACAAGAAGGAATGTGGATGACTCTAGATTCCCGCTTCCGCGGGAATGACAAGAAGGAGCCAAGATTAAAGATTTGACCCCTTTTATTCTCCCCGCCTACGCGGGCACAGGTTCCGCGGGAATGACAAGAAGGAGCCAAGATTAAAGATTTGACCCCTTTTACAGGTTCCGCGGGAATGACAATAAGGAGCTATGAAAAGAAGTGTGAAATTATGCCACTTCGCTGCCAGCTTGAGCTTCATCTTGTTCATGCATATAATCAATGTATAGCTGGTTCAGATCTTCGCCTTCGAGTTCTTTACTGGTTTTCATCATAATCAGTTTACCCTTCAACATGAATCCAACTCTGTCGGCAAAAAATTTCGCACGGAATATGTCATGGGTGGATATGAATACTGACTTCCCTTGATCCCGTAGCTCCAACACCAGTTTCAGAAACTCCTGCCCTGACCTTGGGTCCAGACCTGATGTGGGCTCATCAAGGATGATGTTTGGTACATCTTTTATTATCGCAATAGCAATACCCAATTTCTGACGCATTCCTTTGGAATAGTTTTTCGTCCGCATATCGAATGCCTCTTCCTGCAGGCCCACGCGCTTGAATACCTGGGCATAATCATTTTTTGTGAGATTCCGTTTGCCCGCCAGTTTTGAAAAATAGTTGATGTTCTGGAATGCCGAAAAATTATCATAGAGCACTACATTTTCAGAGACAAAGGAGACATAATCTTTTGATTTCAAGGGCTCTTTGGTCACGTCTATGCCCTCAATTAAAGCCGTGCCCTCAGTTGGAGGAATGAAAGTGAGGAAGAGATTGATTGCTGTGGTTTTACCAGCACCATTAGCTCCAAACATACAGAATATTTCACCTGGTTCAACCTTAAAGTTCAGTTTGTCCAGAGCTAGCATTCCGTCTTCATATTTTTTTGTAAGGTCTTTTGCTTCTAACATGATTTCCTCTTCTTTATTTTAGTCATATTTTTATCTTAATTCCCATATGGACTTAACGTACGTCATACCTGAGAAAAGATACATAGGCACCTACAAAAAATAGGATGATCAAAAAAATCATCAACCCGAGGTCAGGAAGTATCCGTTTGAACGAATCACCGAATCTTTCGGGCATAAAATCCATCTGAGGCATATCATCCAATTCAGGCTTCGGCTGTTCTCCATCTCCTAAATTCAGACTCCTCATCATTTTTGTGTTGATCCATCTGGTAAATATCGGTTTGTACGTCTTTACCGAATTGAGAAACCGTTCATGCTCGCTTATCCCGGTTCTGGCAAGGCTCATACAGCTAAACATGAGTGCAGAAGCGGGCGAAACACGCGAAAGATTAATAGCGAGCCTTTGCTGTCCCCTCAGTTTAATCTGGTAATCCCGTTCTATTGCGGCATTCTTTTCGTCTATTTTTGTCGTTAACCTCTGCTGAAATTCCTCTGCCCATTCTTTCAACTTCTCATTCCATTGAGCGATCTCCGCCTCTTTTTCTTTGGGACGAGGATTGTCCTTAAAATACTGCCTTTGCTCTGTCATCGCTTCTTTCTGAATCTCCTGGAGGAAGGCATCTTTTTGAGCTGTGATCTCATGGACAGACGGAATAGGGTTAATCCGGGCAGCTGTCATAACAGCTGCTTTTGGTATGATTGTTACAAAAGTCACCCAGATAAACAGCAAGATCAAAAAGCTGGTGGAGGACTTGCTTGTTCTTGTTGATATGAAAAGCCCGAGTGTGAAAAACACGGATAAGTATAAAAGAAACATCATACAGATCAATCCAATCCGGCCCCAGTCACCGCCGGACAGGGAAACATTCGGATAAATCATCAAAACTAACATGCCGAGTACCAGGGGAATGATCAGAGGGATCAAAAGACTGATAAAACCTCCGATTGCTTTTCCAAGGATCAGGATGTCTCTCGGAACCCTGTTGGATAGAGCAAGCTTCAATGTCCCTCTTTCCTTCTCACCGACAATAGCATCATAGGTGAAGAGAATTGCAAACAGGCTCAGCACTATTTTTACAATGAAGGTCAGGTCAAGGGCGCCGAATACAGCGAAAACAGGATTGCTGCTGTATTTTGAATCAACAAGACTCGGGTCATAGGCGATGTTTACAGTCGCAACACGGCCTACAGCTTCCTGGACACCGCTGACAACCGTGCTCAATACCTGAGGCCTCTTGTTGACTTTGGTCCCGATCCCTGCAAGTGTCATGTAGTTGGCCTGACTCTCCAGATTCTTCCTGTTCAAAGCAACGGCTGCGCTGTACTCCTTCTGATCCGCCAGGTAGTTATTTATCCCCGTGTAAATCGATAATAGAATCAGGATGGTGCAGAGTAAAAAAGTAAAAACAAACCGGGGGCTCATTATTGTGTCCTGTATCTCTTTGGTTATTACGTCCCTTAGCATTTTTTTCTCCTATTTTTTTTGTTTAAACAAGGATTATACCCTATTTTTCTTTCGATTCAAATGAAAAAATTCCAATGAAAAAATTCCAATAACTGCCATCTTTATATGTATATATA
>JAGLWV010000162.1 GCA_023133225.1 Candidatus Aminicenantota bacterium
GCATATAAGCTTCTGGAGAGAGAAAAAGCTCTGGCAATAATGCCCTTTTGGTCTGCCTTGGAATAAAAAAAGAGCCTGCCCCTATTTTTTTCTACGAGATTGCCACGCTCCCTTCGGTCGCTCGCAATGACATCTTAATCTCCTTTCTAGCAATGACATCTTTCTTACCATGAGCTATGAGCCATCAGCTATGAGCCTCTTCCTTTTTCTTAATAGGCATAGGATGAGGGGCAGATTGTCCTGAAATCACAATAGTTGCAGTTATGCCAATCCGGCCTGGCATGATAATCCTGGCGGCGAAGGCCGGTTTCTGCTTCTTTTATCTTCTCCGCTGCTTTTTCCAGGTCTTTTTCTTTTTTTCGAGCATGGCCGATAATATCCGACTCCAGAAAATGAAGCTGCGTTTCAAGAAGGGGAACATCCTGGGTTTTGATAAAAGAGAGTGCATATAAATCCATCTGAAGGCTATCTCTGGCTTTTTTATCAGCTTCCTTCTGGTCTTTCACTTCTGTCGCCTTAAAATCAACAACCACACCGCCTTCTTCTGTAAAATCAATCCTATCCCAGCGACCCCTGAATATAACGCCATCCAACTGCCACTTGAAACTTTTTTCAATAAATTGAGGAAGAACGCCTGAACTCTCCTGCCTGCGATAAAATAAACGCAGGGCCTTTTCTCCTGCTCTTTTTCTCATTTCTTCATGTTCCCGGCTGAGAAAACCCTCGTTGATCCAGTGGTCTTCATATTCTTTAAGCATTTCCCTCTCGGTTACCTTTTTACCAGACATTCTGCACTGCAGATAAAAATGGATAGTGTTATGGAGAATCCGGCCAAAAACCAGATTGTGGTGGGGAAGCACAGGAATCCGCACGATATGCCTGTATTTATACCGGAGGGGGCAGGTGAGATAGTCATCCATCCGGAAGAAGCTCAGGGTCAATAATTCTTTATCTTTGACCCTGGGTAATATTTCCGGACGTACTTCCGGCGGGGCATATCTTCTGATTTCTTCTTCTGCGGAAGCCCGAATGACTCTCTCCGGAACTTTGGGAAGGTCCAAGGCTTCGAGAACAAATGGGCTGACCTTCTTTAGTCTTTTCAGACCGTAATCCCTGGCCCAGGTCATATAAAGGAGCTTCTTGGCTCTTGTCATCCCAACATAAAAAAGCCTTCTTTCCTCCTGGAGGCGAATTTTTCCCTGCTCTTCCTGGTGGTAATTTTTCCCCTTTGGGACTTTATCCTTCAGGATTGCATCGGGTACAGGAATCTTTTCTTTTCTCCCTCTGCCCGGGAAGCGGTCTGAGATCAGGCCGATCATAAAGACTACGGGAAACTCAAGCCCCTTTGCCTTGTGAACAGTAAGAACATTGACGGCATCTACTTCCAGCTCTGCCTCAGCCGCGGCAGGATTATCTCCCACCTGCTGAAGAAGTTCCATGTACTGAGCAAAGGAATAGATTGAGTCATCCTCCACCAGCTCGGAAAAATTTTTTACCTTATCGAAAAAAATGCGGATATTTTTTATCTTTAACTCTGTCTCGATGGTTCCTTTCTCAACAAGAGATTTAAGATAACCTGTCCTTTCAAGAAAGGCATAGATCACCTTTCCAGCATTCTGTGAGCTCGCCATCTGGACAAAATGGAGCAAATCCTCGAATATTCTTTTCACCATTGCTTTCGAAGAATCTGAAATTTCAACAGGATTCAGGTCCTCAAAAAAATTTTTGAATACTCTGTGCAAAGGGAAATTCTTCTTCTGGGCATAATTGGTGATATTGGTGAAATCATAAGGATCTGCTCTATAAACTTCCTCCGATAGACCCAGATAAAAAAGGCTTTTGCTATCTTCAAAATCAGTCAAAGCTTTTACGAAAGAGATAAGGGTTTTCACTTCATCCTGAGAATACAATCCACGGCTTCCAGAAAATCGAAAGGGAATTCCCTTCATGTTCAATGCTCTCAGGAAAGGGTCTGCATCCGCATTCCGTCTGACCAAAATAGCTATGTCGTCATACCGGTAGCCCTGTTTAATTCTCTCCAGTATGATTTCAGTTACTCTATCTGCCTCAGATGAAAGGGTGTCGAACTGAAGCATATGGATGCTTTTTTCCTTGCTCTCTATTGAAGAGTGAAGAGTTTTGTCAATTTTTTCTTTAACTTCCAACCGGTTTGGATTATTCTGCTGGATTAATTTGTAAGCAGAATCAAGAATGTCCTGGGTAGAACGGTAATTTTCGGTTAAAACAATAGTTTCAGCATCAGGATACGTTTTTCGAAAATTAAGGATATTGCTTAAAGATGCTCCTCTGAATCGAAAAATACTCTGGTCATCGTCTCCGACAACGGTCAGGTTTTTATGATCCGCAGCCAGGAGCTTCAGAAGCTTGAACTGGATGTAATTCGTGTCCTGGAATTCATCAACCAGTATGTATTTATACTTTTCCTGAAACTCCTTGAGCACTGAGGGCCTTTTTGTGAAAAGCTCAACGACCAACACAACCTGGTCTTCGAAATCAATCTTTCCCTTCCTTTTCAAAAGCTCTTGATATTCCTTGTATACCATGGCCGTCTCAAGATGTTTTTGAGCGTTCTCCTTTTCTGCATCATCTGATGCCTTATTTTTGCGCTCCTGAGTATACTCCAGATATTCCTCGGGTTTGATATCCTCCTGTTTTAATCTTTTTATGACGGTCAGAATTTCCTGAATGAATTTTGTTGGGGAACTTAAAGGACGGTAATATTTCAGAGGGAACTGGAAAAGATGCTCTCTAAAAAAAATAGCCTGCTCCACATCATCCAGCAGTATAAAATCGGAGGAGAATCCTAATTCGTGTCCGTAGTTCCGAAGCACCTTTTCGCCAAAAGAATTGAAAGTGCTGATCTCTACAAAAGAGTAGCTGTATGGAATGAGAAGATCTACCCTTTCCTCCATTTCGTTTGCCGCTTTTTCGGTGAAGGTTACAGCAAGGATTTCTTCTGGTCTGGCTGATTTTGAGGCAATGAGGTAAGCGATGCGGTGAGTGATGACTTTAGTTTTTCCTGTTCCGGCGCCGGCAATAATAAGAAGAGGCCCTTTTCCCTGGGTGACAGCTTTCTTCTGGACAGAATTCAGGTCTTTCATAAAGTCATGCGGACCTTCTTGATAGAATGATTGGGACATGCTCAGAACGAAATGAAAAGGGCTCTATTTTTCTTTTTTAATGATTACTATTTCGTCCGGCTTCATCAGCCAGAGTTTATCGCGAGCCTTCATCTCCACTGCTTTCGGATCGTTTTCTAACTCCTCTATCTCTTTTTCCAATTTGCTCAATTTTTTCTCAAGATACTCTATATCCTGAACCAAAGCTCTGTGTGCTCTCTGAGTCCGAAATATTTCAATCATACCTTTCTTCCCAAAAAGAGAAGGGATAAGCAGTATCAAAAAGAAAAAGCTCAATGCAGTAAAAAGAATCTTTTTCCGGAAGGAAAAGGATTTTTTCTTTTTTCTCTCCATCAGGAAACCAACTCCAATCCGGAAAACATGAGACTGTTTAATTCTTTATTTGATCCGGACTCTGCGTAGCATCGAATCAGAGGCTCTGTGCCTGAACACCTGAGGAGAAACCAATCGTCATTGGAAAGATCTAATTTTATCCCGTCAATTGTTTCGGTGTTGAGCACTTCCTTGCCTGCGAGCTGAGCAGGAGGATTTTTTATCAGCATATCCAGCTTCTTTTGCCTTGCTGCATTTAAAGGAATGCTCTTCTGCTTCCCTATCCTCTTCCCGTATTTTTTAAAAAAATCATTAATCTGCTTTGAAAGGGTTTTTCCTGAAGTAGCCATCATTTCCGCAACCAGGAGCCCCGCGATGATCCCATCTTTTTCAGGCAGATGATCCTTCACGGCTATACATCCGCTTTCTTCTCCCCCGTAAATTATTTTTTTCTTCAGATATAGATCTGCCAGGTACTTGAACCCGACAGGAGTTTTATAAAGCGGAAGATCGTATCGTCTGGCGATCCGGTCTATCAGGTGAGTCGTAGCAACAGATCGTGCAACTCCACCCTTCCAATTTTTCTCTGAAACAAGATAATCCAGCAATAAAGCAATAATCAAGTTCTGAATGATAAAATTCCCTTTTTCATCAACGACTCCGAACCGATCACCGTCAGCATCGGTAGCAATTCCCAGATGACATTTTTTCTTCCGGACAAAGTTCTTTAATTCCCGAAGATTTTCCTCTGAACAGGAAGGAGTGATTCCGCCAAAGTAAGGATCCACATAACCATGGATTTCTTCAACTGGAATTTGATTTTCTTCCAGAATTTCATCCAGATATTCCCGGCTGGTTCCGTAGAGAAGGTCCACTGCAATTTTTATTTTTGATTTCCTGATGAGGTCAAAATCAATTTTCCCCTGTATATAGTTGAGATAATCCCGCTGGAGGTCAATCTTTTCTACAAACTCAGTTTTTGGATAATAGGGACAAAAAGGTTTTTTATTCTGCAAGATTTGAATTTCCTTTTCTATCTTATCTGTCACTTTTGGAAGAGCCGGCGCTCCGGTATCAGTGTTAAATTTAAGGCCGTTGTACTCAGGGGGATTGAAAGAGGCTGTAAAATTAATCCCTCCTTGTGCTTTTCTTTTTATTATCTGATAGGCTTGAGCCTGGGAAGGAGCATCCCTATCTGCCAGGAAAACATGGATCTGATTATGAGAGAGAACTTTTGCCGCCTCAAAGGCGTATCTTTCCGAAAGAAAACGAGTATCATAATTAACAATGACCGATATTTTTTTGCCTGGAAATTTCTTCTTAAGATAATTAGCTGCAGCCTGAACAACCATCCTCACATTTTGAAAAGTGAATTCTTCCCCCATGATTGCCCGCCACCCTGAAGTTCCGAATCTAATCATCTCTTTTTTTCAAAATTAACACAAGAGCAGAGGAAAAGCAACCAGCAAAAAGAGCTCAGGCTAAGTAGCTTGAAAACACGAAATAAATAAAATATATAATATATAATATTGTATATATATTTATTCTATATATGTAAACTTGGGGCTCATTTCATATAACATATAAATGTAAGGTAATGGCTGATATGAAAAATCGCTCATTAGTAGCCATATTCATTGTCTCTTCAGCAACCCTCTGCCTCGTGATATCACTGACTAGATATTTTTCGATCTCCCAGCAGTACCACTTTGCCTTTTTGGTAATCAGCATAGCCTTCCTGGGGTATGGTGCCAGCGGTTCTTTTTTAACTCTTTTCAAAACTTTCCATTCTGTAGACCGGGACACATTCCTGTCTTACAGCTCCCTTCTCTATTCCCTGACAATACTCCTGAGTTTCCTACTCTGCAACTCCATTCCCTTCGACTTTATAAGACTTTCCTGGGATAAGAATCATATTTTCTTCGTCGTTCTATACTACTTCCTCCTCAGCGTACCTTTCTTTTTTGCCGGGCTGACAATATCCTTTGCTGTTTCCAGAGCTTCACATCTTGTGACCAAGATATACTTTTCCGACCTCCTGGGAGCAGGAGCAGGCACCCTCCTTGCCTTGATTGTATTCCTGCCCATGGGAGACAGAGGAGTTGTCATCTTCATTTCTTTACTGGCCCTTCTCTCTTCATTTCTCTTCAGCGCGAAGCGCCCATTCACCTTTAAGCTGCTCCTCCTCTTTCTTATGGCTGCGGAGATTGGACTTTTATTATACTCTCCATCCTGGCTGAGCTTTAGAATTTCTCCCTTCAAAGCTCTTCCTGTGGCTCTAAAATATCCTCAAGCCAAAAGTCTTTTCACAGAGTGGAATGCCGCATCTCGAGTTGATATTCTGGAATCACCAGCTGTAAGATATGCTCCGGGACTGAGCCTTCTCTACGAGAAAAATCTTCCTCCCCAGCTCGGCCTTTCTGTAGATGGAGGGGAACTCTCCGCCATCACACAATTTAAAAACTCGAGCGATCCCCGGCTTGAATTCCTTTCCTACCTCCCCTCCTCCCTCGCTTACACATTCCTCGAAAGGCCGAACACCCTGATCATCGAACCAAAAGGAGGGCTTGACGTTCTCTCTGCACTCGTCTTTGATGCTTCTCAAATCAAAGTTATCGAGAGTAATCCTCTTATTGTGAAGCTCCTTCGGAAGGAGTTGGCTCAATTTTCTGGAAACCTTTATCTTAAAAAGAACATTCAACTTGAGTCGGCTTACAGCCGGGCTTCTCTCAAACAGGATAAAAAAAAATATGACTTAATCGTCTTTTCCTTAACCGATGTCTTCGGAGCTTCTGGAACAGGTCTTTACGGATTCGGTGAAAATTACCTTTATACGGCCGAATCTTTCATCCATATTTTAAACCGGCTGTCTCCCGACGGGCTCGTCAGTGCCAGCCTCTATCTTCTTCCTCCTCCACGGCAGGAGATGAGAATATTGGCCACCTGGATTGAAGCCCTGGAAAAAAGCGGCAGAGATCCCTTCTCACGTCTCATCGCTATCAGAAGCTGGGGAACCATAAGCTTATTCATCAAAAAGAGTCCTTACTCAAAACATCAAATACAGAAATTAAAAGACTTCGCAGACAAATGCCTTTTTGATCTCGTCTATTACCCGGGAATAAAAACTGAGGAGACCAACATCCATAATAAATTCGAAAAACCTCTCTACCATAACCTGACTCTTCAACTCCTCACTCCATCAAAAAGAGAAAAACTATACAAAAATCATCTCTTCCAGTTGAAGCCTGTAACGGATAACCGCCCTTTTTTCTTCAATTTTTTTAAACTGAATAAACTCAAGGCCACTTACAGAGCACTGGGCCAGAAATGGTTTCCATTTCTTCAGGGAGAGTACCTGGTCCTTCTTCTCTTCTTCCAATCCGTTATAATAGCTTTTGTTTTGATTTTTTTCCCTCTCTTTGTTTACCGAAAAGTGAAAAATGTAGGAAGAGGCGCTCCACTGAGAATTTTCTTCTACTTTAGTCTAATCGGAATGGCCTTCATGTTTGTAGAGATAACTTTAATCCAGAAATTCATACTTTTCCTCGGGCACCCTCTTTACTCTATATCGGTCATACTATTTTCCCTTCTTTTTTCATCTGGATTGGGAAGCTTCTTTTCCAAAAAGCTGCTGGGCCATAACTTGAAAAAGAACTTGAGAAGCGCTCTTCTTTTTTGCGCAGGGCTCATTGTCATCTATCTCTTTCTTCTTCCTTTTTTTTATGAATACTTAATAGGCTTAAAACTTATCCTTAAAATAATCCTGACCTTTTTGATAATCTTCCCCCTCGGTTTCCTCATGGGCTTTCCCTTTCCCACTGGAATTCGATTGCTGGGAAAAAAGGAAAAAAGGCTTATTCCCTGGGCATGGGCTTCCAATGCCTTCTCTTCTGTCGTCAACTCAATTTTTGCTCTGATGATTGCCTTCTGGGGAGGGTACAATTTTGTTTTAATGCTGGCAGCCGGAGGTTATCTACTTGCCCTTCCTTTTCTTAGCTTCTCCAACCATAGGAACAAAGCGGACGCCTAAAATATGTCTCACTTCTGGTTTCCCCTTTGTCTTGGTGATAAGAGTGAGGTTCTGAAAATAAAGAGTGCTTCCAAGAGGAATAATGAGCCTCCCCCCTTCTTTAAGCTGCTTGAGAAGAGGAGGAGGAACATGATTGGCCGCACAGGTTACGATAATGGTATCAAAAGGTGCATGCTCTTCCCAACCAAAATAGCCATCGGCACATTTGACCTGAACCTGATCATAATTGAGTTTTTCCAGCGTCTTGGTTGCCTTTTTGGCCAGGTTTTCCCTTATCTCTATCGAATAGACTCTATCTGTCAGGTGTGCAAGCACGGCCGCCTGGTAGCCAGATCCAGTGCCAACCTCCAAAACCTTCTCTCCTTTTTTCAACTTAAGGTGTTGGGTCATCAAAGCAACGATATAGGGCTGGGAAATCGTCTGGCCTTCGTCAATAGGCAAAGGATTATCCTCGTAAGCCCGTCTTTGATAACGGGAGCTGACGAAAAGATGCCGGGGAACTTTGCCCATGACTTCCAGGACTTTCCTGTCAGTTATGTCTCTTGCCGCAAGCTGTCTGCGGACCATCTCTTTTCTTTTCCTTGAATAAATGTCATCCTCTCTGCCTAAGGAGAAAAAAGGAATCCATAGAATCACAGCAATAGTCCATATCGGTCTTAAAAGATTACATGCTCTCATCCCTGTTCTCCCTTCTCCATATAATTCTTAGGTCTAAAAGGAAATCTCCTCCGTTTTTGGACTTCCTTTTTTTTGCATTCTCTTCCAGTCTATTTTATATTTTAAATCTATTCTCTCTCAAAAAAAAGGAAAATAAGAATATTTTTCGCTGGCGTAAAGGGTGTGTATGTTTGGAATCTTTGACCGGAATTCTTCAATGAGCCTCTTTCCGGACAATAATTCCCGGTAAAATCCCCTCACCTGATGTGATGAAGGCATCTACCTCTAAAGGTGAGGGAAAAAACCCAAATATCACCTTTAATATCCTCCCAACTGGTGATTGACCGTCAATTGCATCTCTGCGAGTATATGAAGGCGCAAATATAAAACCAGGAAGTTTTATTTTATGAAAAGAGTGGAGAAATTGAGAGAATATCCAAGTCCAATTCGCGTCCCTTTTAATATCATCGCTATGGGGGACGAGACTTCAAGATTATTTTTAGTAACAAAAAATGACACTATGCCACCCGAAGCTTCAGGATATAATGAATTGACAAACAATTTTTTTTTTGATAAGAGTAAGTTCAATAAAATGAAGGAAAAAGAGTTATTACAAATAGCAAAAAAAGCAGTCTATCCGGGTTCTTTTGATCCTATTACTAACGGTCATGTAGATATTATTCAAAGAGGATTGACAATTTTTGATAAAATACTTGTTGCTGTTTTAGAGAATCCAAAAAAAGAGCCTCTTTTTTCGACTGAGGAACGAATAAGCATGATCCAGGAGGTTTTTTCAAAGCATGATAATATTGAAGTGAAGGTTTTCCACGGCCTTCTCGTTGAATTTGTCAAAAATAATAACGCCAAGATAGTCATAAGAGGTTTAAGAGCTGTCTCGGATTTTGAATATGAATTTCAAATGGCTCTCATGAATCGGAAGCTAGACCCTGAAATTGAAACTTTTTTCATGATGCCCAGTGTCAGTTATTCCTTTCTCAGTTCGAATTTGGTTAAGGAAGTTTTTATGTTGGGTGGCTGCCTTAAAGATCTGGTCCCCTCAGAAATAGAAAAAAAACTCAGAGAAAAATTCACAAAAGAGCACCCAGGATTAAATTCATAATTTAAGGGGAAATAGTAATGTTTGGAATAGGCAAAGAAAAGGGATTGGTTGGACTGGACATAGGTTCTGACTCCATTAAAGCAATTGAATTTAAAACAAAGCAAAAAGACGGACAAGATGTTTACGAAGTGATGAAGATAGGATTGGAATATCTCCCTCATGACTCAATAGTGGAAGGGACGATCATAGATTCTGAAGCTGTTGCTGAAACAATAAAGTTGATATTTGACGGAAATAAGATTTCGAACAAAAATGTTGCCATCTCCGTTTCCGGAAGTTCAGTGATCATAAAAAAATTATCCCTCCCCGCTATGGAAACTGAGGAATTAGCCGAATCCATCATCTGGGAAGCAAGGCACAACATCCCTTATCCCTATGAAGAGACAAACGTGGATTACGCCATCATGAAACCATCCTCCCAAGCAGCTGACGCAAGTGTAGATATTCTTCTTGTGGCTGCAAAAAAAGATAAAGTCAGCAATTACAGTAACGTCGTTCAGCAAGCAAAGAAAAACCTGCACGTCATAGAGGTCGATGTTTTTGCCCTTCAAAATACAATGGAGATAAATTATCCTGAGGTTTCTAAAGAAAAAACAGTTGCCATAATTAATCTTGGTGCAAATGCAACGAATGTCATCATTTCGGAAAAGGAAACACCTCAGTTATTTCGAGACCTTGCTATTGGTGGAGCCCTCATCGCAGAAAACATAAGAAAAGATCTGGGGACAAGTTCTGAAGATGCAGAAAAAATACTGAAGGGGATGCCCGTCGCGGATATTCCTGAAGAGCAATCCCAGAGTGCTATTAACACAAATGTGGAGAATCTCTTTGAGGAAATCGAAAAAACTTTCTCTTTTTACGGGGCGGGAGAAGAAGAAGAAAAGAAAATTGATAAGGTTTTCCTGAGTGGAGGATTGGCCAATTTGAAAGGCCTGGCAAAATCTTTTGAAGACAGATTCAAAATTGAGACAGAAATTTTCAATCCTTTCCGAAATATATTCTATAATGATAAAAAATTGGATTCTACTTATTTCCAGGAACTGTCTCCACTCTTTGGGGTAGCTTCAGGACTAGCAATCAGGAAAATGGAAGAGTAAGACCATGATACGAATAAACCTATTAAAACCTGAAAAAAAAGAAAGTGCTGTTTTTGAAAGGACGGAAAGGGAAAAAACCCCGGCAACCCTGCCTTTATTCTTTTTTTCTGTTGTAGTCATTGCTATAGTTCTTCTCTTTTTCCAAAAAAATTCTTTCAAGAGACAAAATAACTTCTTGCAAGTAGCACAAGAGGAAAAAAATTCACTCAAAGAAGTGGAGACCACATTAGATCAAGTAGAAAAACAAATCGCCACTATAATAAAAAAGATAGACCTCATTAACCAGTTAAAACTCAATCAGGATACGGCTGTAAGAATAATGGACGAATTAAGCAAAAACTTACCCTCTTGGATCTCGCTTATTGAAACTAATTTCGATGGTAAAGTCGTCAGAATAAAAGGCAAAGCTCTTACGAATAAATTGATTGCTGACTATCTTTATAATCTAGATAAAACCACCTATTTCCGAAACGTCAATCTTGTCTCTTCTATCCAGAGAGTGATGCAAGATAGTAGATTTTATGAATTTTTAATGAATGCGACTTATGTTCCTCCATTAAAGCCTAAACCTGAACCTCCAGAAAAAAAAGAGACAAAAAAGGTGAAAACATGAAAGATTGGCCCTGGTACGGACACCTTATTGTGGCTTTGCTTGCTTTCGTAATTTTCTATATGGCCTACTTTAAGCCTCAAGGTGGAAAGCTAAAAACACTTAAGGAGAACAGAATAAAGGTTGAAACTGATGTGATTAAGCTGCGGGCAAAAAGGAAGGAGCTGGATAAAATTCAAGCTGAAATAAAAGTCTTAAGCGGAACCCTGAAAGAACTCGAGGCCATCATCCCTCAAGAGAAGGACATATCGGATATTCTACGTAAAATGCATCAGCTTGCAATCGATTCCAAGCTAAATATAATAAATTTTTCCCCCGAGGTGTTAGTCCCTAAAGAATTTTACTACGAATGGCCAATCCCGATAGAAATAACAGGAAGCTACCACAATCTGGCAATATTTTTTGACCGCCTAAGCCGTTTTTCACGGCTCTTCAATATAGATGGATTCTCCATAAGATCCCTCGGACAGCAAACCTCAGCCTCTACAATCTCTGCATCTTTTACAGCCAAAACATATATTTTTGGATTGGTTAAACCTACAATAAAAAAATCGAACGCAAAGGGAGGGAGACGATGAAAAAATTCCTGATTTTTTCGCTTTTAGCTGGTTTTTTATGTCTATCTATCCAACCTCTCCACTCTCAGGAGAAAAAACAGGAAGAAAAAAAGAGAAAGGACTTAACAACTAAACTCGATGAAACGATAGGAAAAACGACTAGCCTTATTTATTCATCAAAAGGAAGGAAGGACCCTTTCAAAGATCAGTTCGGGAAAGCAGCGCCATCAAAGAGTAAACCCACCGCTAAAAGTGGATCGCCTGGAATGTCTATAAGTACTGTAAAATTGATTGGCATCGTCAAGTCCAAAGGATTTTTTACAGCTATAATAAGTGGTCCGGGAAACTTTCCTATGTTCATTAAAGCCAGAGATAGATTTTATGATGGATATGTACTGCGAATTGAAGCCTCCAGAGTGATCTTCCGCCAGACAAGACAAGGAAGCATTCGATTAGCCAAAGCAAAAACTATAATAAAAGAAATAAAATTCTAGGAGCGACAAAATGAAAAAGAAAAAACTTATCCAATTGCTACCCCTCCTTTGTCTCATTGCTCTGATAAGTGGATATGCCGTTAATAAAGAATCCCCTGTCAATATTAATAAGATATATGTCCAATCCGGAAAGCTCAACACGAAGGTCATTCTTGAAACAACAGCTCCTCCATCTATCTCCAGAACATACTATTCAACAGACCTTCCTTCAACAATCGGAATCGATATGGAAAGGGTCCAATCAGCAGCAGAGCCTCAGACTGTTAAAGATGAACCTCTTATTAAGGATATAAAAGTGGAAAAAACAGGGCCTGACAAGTACCGCCTTCTCATCCGGTTAGAGGAACAAGTTCCATACAGGATATATTCTGAAACGGGCCGGACAATAATTGAGCTTAACAGGCTCAAAAAAACTATAAGTGGATACGTCCTTGAGCAGGAAGTGGAAGAAAAACTCAGTAGAAGAGCTAAAAGGGAAATCTTATTTAAAGAAATTGGTGTTGCAGAGGGAAAAGACAGGGTGGACGTTACGGCAAAGCTGAGTGAAGAAGCGATTTTCCAGGTCTTTGCCGTAGACGATCCTCTCCGTTTAATCGTCGACATTTTAGATACCACATATTTCGAGCCGACTTTCGTCTATCCCTTGCAAAAGCTGGGTGTTAAGAACGTAAGAACAGGACAATACCAGATCCCAGGTCCCCACTCGGTAGCAAGAATGGTCTTTGACCTGATTGAACCGAAATTTTATACAATAAACACGACTGCAGATAAAATAGTCGTTTCCTTCTTTCGAGAAGGAAGGCCCCAGGCGCCACCTGTAACAGCTCCAACGCCATCAAAAATTTCAACTGAATGGGTAAAAGCACCAGAACCTCCCAAATCTGCAATTTCGAATGCTCCCTGGACCAGAACTCCTGCCACCCGGGAAACACAAGTTGCGGCTCCAACTGCCCCGATAGTTAAAGCTCCCTGGACCAAGGCTCCAGAACCAGAATATGTCAGAGTACCGGCCGCTCCGACACCGGAAAAGCCCGTCAAACCTGCTCCGGTTCAATACGAGCCACAAAAAATCAGACCTCCCCAGGAAAAACTCGTAGAGGACAGGTTCAAACCTAAAGCTCTGGTACAAACAGAGTTTTCATACTCAGGAGATATTATCAGTCTAAAATTTAAAGACGCTGACATACGAGATGTGATTCTTTATCTAGGCTTTCAATATGGCTTCAATGTCATTTTTGACCCGGAAGTGAGAGCGACTGTCTCCTGTGATTTTGTGGATATTCCCTGGGATCAAGCTCTCGATATCATCCTCAAGCAGCACAAAATGGGAAAAGCGGTCGAAGGAAATATACTCCGCATTGCTCCTCTTTCCGTTCTCACCCGAGAAGAACAAGAGCTGAGAAAATTCGAAGAAAGCAAGGAGCTATCAGGACCACTCGTAACTAAAACGGTAGTTCTTTCCTATTCAAAAGTTAAGGATGTTCAACAACTTTTGGCCAGCAAAATATCAGTAAGAGGAGAAATTATTTTCGACGAACGGACAAATACCCTGGTTATGTCTGATGTGAAAGATAGAATCGCGATGCTGGAGAAGCTCATAGCTGTGTTTGACATTCCTACTCCACAAGTCACGATTGAAGCCCGGGTTATCGAGGCAAGCTCCAACTTTATCCGCCAAGTCGGTGTTCAATGGGGATTCCGGGGCATTTCAGATCCCTTTTACGGCAACCAAACATCCCTCCAGTTTCCAAATAACGCAGTGGTCGATGGTGCTCTTATCCCTGGTGGAGCCGCAACCAGGGGAATCTCAGGACCCCTGGGCGGCTATGCTGTAAATCTTCCTGCCCCTGCATTCAATTCCGCACTTGGCCTCTCCTTCGGTAATGTGATGGATACATTCAGGATAGATATGGCTATATCTGCTCTCGAGACCACGGGTCAAGGCCGAATCATCTCCAGCCCCACTGTGACGACTCAAAACAACAAACAAGCGGAAATCCTTCAAGGGAGGCAGATCCCAGTCCAGGTGACTTCTAATTTCACGACATCCGTAAGATTCCAGAATGCGGCATTGGAACTCAAAGCCACCCCTCAGATCACGGCTGATGGAACTATTATCATGGATATTGAAATACGGAATAACTCTGCGGATTTCGCCAACCTGGTCAACGGAATTCCTCCCATCATCACACAGAGCGCAAGATCCACGGTCACCATTCCTGATGGAGGAACCACTGTTATCGGTGGAATTTTCAGAACAGAGGAATCTGTAAGCAGAGAAAGAGTACCTTTTCTGCATAAAATCCCTATTCTGGGATCCCTCTTCCGGAATATGTCCCGGACGAGGCAAAATAGAGAGCTGCTCATCTTCATAACTCCCAGAATAGTTAAATAACAGGATGGACAAAATGAAAAGAACCAAAAATATTTTCAAAATAACAGCTATCTTAACGGCTGCCATCTTTCTGCTTTCCTGTTCTCCAACTGAGAATGCTTCTCAATCCAACAGCCAGTTGATCGTCTTGAGCATAGAGGGGAAGGATTATAAGGGGACGACTGCTGACTATCTCCAATCAGATGTCATTGCCGGCACAACTATTTATGCAGATCCTGCCACAGCGAATCTGACAGTAAAACTTATAAATCCCGCTCCCGTTTCACTACTAGGAACATCACAA
Source organism: Candidatus Aminicenantota bacterium (assembly GCA_023133225.1). GTDB lineage: Bacteria > Acidobacteriota > Aminicenantia > Aminicenantales > Aminicenantaceae > JAGLWV01. The sequence continues at coordinate 14,717 of JAGLWV010000162.1, forward strand.
TATAACGCCATAACGGTTAAGCGCTACACTGTTACCTACCTGTTACCCAGTGATCCCGATAATCCCGATTACCGCCTAAGTGTGCCAGGAGTGGATACTCCCTATTCGTTCGAAGGCACTATGACCATTATGATAGACGTTGATGCCACTGCGGCTATCTCTTTCATCATAGTGAGAGAAGTAGCTAAGGCTGAGCCTCCATTGCTCGGTCTCTACGACATCGGCGGCGAGGGCGTTTTAGAGGTAAAAGCCAGGGTGGATTTTTACGGCCAGGACATGGTTGGGAATTGGGTTGAAGCCACAGGATTCTTGACCATATTCTTTACCAACTATGCCGACGAATAGAGGTGATAAAAATGAAACAGAAAATGAAAATAAATTATATATTTGTTTTCTCTCTAGTATTGATCCTGACTTTTTTTACTACATGCAAAAGATCCATACCAGATAAAAGATCCCCTGCGATAAATATAGAGACTCCCTTCAGCCCTTCAGGTTTTGCTACAACTCTGAAATTATCCACCAGTCCTAGTACCGTAAATACTGGAGCCACAGCAGAAACAGTCACTGTAACAGCAACTTTAGCCAAATTAGGCAATCCTCTGAATAATAAGACCATCATTTTTGATATTAGTGATGAGTTCGGGAACAAAATTGAATTTGGCTTATTCGAAGATGGTGTAGTAGACGTTCCGATTATTGAAAAAATTACAAACGAAAGTGGTGAAACGACGGTCATATACAACACCCCCCTTGCCTCTGAACTTCTCGCAGACACCATTGTCTTTATTCGAGCCATCGTGGAGGGAGATGGTGACGAATATATCTCCGACATGACTCCCATTCAACTTATAGGACCCTCTGTTCAAGAGACAATCACTGTCACAGCAGGTGATATTACATTATTTGCCAATATAGCTGTAAATGATTTTACAACAATAACAGCCACTTTAAGAGATCAAAACGGAGCTATGGCAGGTTGGGACCTCCTTTTTGAAATGTACGACGCCAGTGGAAACAGAGTTAGTATTGGAAGTATTAACAGCCTCCCATCAACAATAGTAACTACAGCAGGAGATGGCACAGCGGCTGTAACTTATGAGGCGCCTCTCAGCGCAGAGCTTCCTGATTTGGGATTCGGAGCTACTATCACTGTCTACATCCGGGCTACTTTAATCTGGCTGGGGCAAGAGATTTCATCTGGATCGGTTCGCATCATTATCGAAAAACTGTAATTATTTGAACGGCTCTGTTCTTGCGGCTCTTCTTTTCTTAACTGTAGACCAAAATAGATTTTCTTAGTCTGGCCACCTTCAGTGATTTTCTCAATACATCATCCAGCATCTTCTTTCTCCGGGCCTTAAGGATAACCTGAACCCTGTATACTCCTCTTACCCTTGACACCGAAGCCAGGGCCGGTCCTAAAATCTCTACATCTTCAGCATATTTTCTCGCATGAGCTCGAAATTCCCTTGATATTCTGGCCACATTTCTCAAATTCTCTCCCTGGAATAAAATCTCAACCATGTGTGAAAAAGGAGGATAATCCATGAGACGGCGAAATTTCAATTCCTGGCGGAAAAAGAAAAGATAATCTCCGAAAGCAGCCTCACGGATGCTGAAGTGATGGGGCAAAGCAGTCTGGATCACGACCTCCGCTTTACTCTCATCTTTGAGAAATTTCATCATCTGGTTTAATGTTTGAAAAGCTTTTTGACTGGCCCTGTAATCTGAGAGTGTCAGAATTTTCTCCGGAAAAAGAATGACGACTAAAGAAACCGGAGGTAAATCCATCTGATGGACCAGGAGCTGAGTTCCGATGAGAATATCGATTTTTCTCCTGTTGAATTTTTGGAGAATTATCTCCTGGTCTTTCCTGTTCAGGCCCGCATCAAAACACACTATCCTGCTTTGAGAAAAAATCCTTCTTAATTCCTCTTCGACAGCCTCTATGCCTATGCCTCTTTCTCTGATTATCCTGCTGCCGCATTCAGGACAATCAGGCACTTTGAAAAGTGAATAATTGCAGTAATGACAAACCAGTTTGTCCTCTCTTTTATGATACGTTAAGGTGATGTCACAATGAATGCATCGAGGGATATAATGGCATCTTGAGCAGAAGAGAAAAGAAGCGTATCCCCTGCGGTTAAAAAAGACTAAAACCGGTTCTTTTTTCACTAATTGTACCGAAATCCTTTCCAAGATCTTAGGGGAAATCACTCCTCTCCCCTGTCTATCCTCAATAATCTCGACCTTCCTTTTTTTTGGCTCACTCTTTAAGGATACGACATACCCCTTTTTCTTAGCCCTGTAAAACGCCTCAACAGAAGGATGAGAGGAACCGTAGACCAGAACAGCACCTTCTTGTCTGGCTCTCAACCAGCCTCCCTTTCTGGCATCATAAGAGGGACTCACCTGCTGGAAATACGACTCATCCTGCTCCTCATCCACAATAATCAATCCCGGATGTTCAAGCGGAGAGAATAGAGCTGAGCGAGCCCCCACAACCACTTCCACCTCTCCATTTTTAATTTTTTGCCACTCACGCTCTCTCTTCTTCTCGGATAGCCGGCTGTGAAGAAGAGCAACTCTCTTACCCAGTTTCTTTTCAAATTGTTCCATTAATCTTTGAGTCAGTGCAATTTCCGGGACTAAAAATAAAACGCTCCTCCCCTTTTCCAGAACTTTTTTTATCAAATAAAAATAAACAGCCTCTCTCTTCTCAGAGGAGCCGTAAAGAAAAAAAGGTGAAAAGATATCTTCTTTTATTTTCCGGGTGATTTGCTCTGAAACCTCCCGGGAGTGTGAGTCCAGCGAAAAATCGATCTCAAGCTGAGTCTGACTCACTGCAGCTTCCGGCGTTTCCCTTCTCCTCACCTTCCTGATATTCCCCTGAATCCGTATCAAACCTTTCTTTTCTAACCGGGAAAGAAAAAGGGAGAAATTTTTAATTTTAAATTTCCTTTTAAGAAAAAGAGAGCTGTAGGATCTTTTCACAAGAAAGCTTAAAAACTCTCTGTCATCCCGGGAAAGAGTTTCACCCTGAAGGGAAGCTTTCCCCTGTTCAGAAAGAAATATTTCTGTTTTGCTCTTTAGAATATAGGAAGGAGGGAGTGAGGCCTGAAGAAGTTCTCCCCAGGAAGTGTAATAATACTCGCTGAGCTTCCGGGTAAAGGAGAGAAAAGACGGAGAAAAGACAGGGCTCTCGTCCAATATCTCCTTTATTTCTTTGAGCTTGATGTCCCGGCTTAACTTTTTTTTCCTGAGATTTATGATAAATCCGGTTATGAGCCTCTGGCCAAAGGGAACGAGAACTCGCGAGCCGATTTTTATTTCGCTCTGGTATGACTCAGGAACTACATACGAAAAAGATTGGTCCAGCGGCAGGGAAAGGATAATTTCAGCATAGAGAGTCATTTTTTGCCCAGGAAGGCCATCACTTTCTGCATGTCTTCCCAGACCATTTTTCTGATTGCTTTGTTGCCTTCGTTTCTTATGAGGTAGGAAGGATGAAAGGTCGGCATGACCCGAGTGTTGCCAAATTCATGAAAATTTCCTCTTAAAGCTGTCATTCCCAGGCTGCTCCGGATAAAGAAGTCTGCAGCCACTCTCCCCAACGTTACGATGACTCTGGGTTTTATCATCTCTAACTGCTGGAGAAGATAGCTCTGGCACTTTTCAATCTCTCCTTTGTGAGGTGTTCTGTTTTCAGGGGGCCTGCATTTAATGATGTTGGCGATATACACATCCTCTCTTTCAAACTGCATGGCATTTATGATTTTTGTGAGAAGCTTGCCTGCTCTGCCAACAAATGGGCGCCCCTGAATGTCTTCATCACGACCGGGTGCTTCCCCGATAAACACAAGTTCAGCTCCAAGGTTTCCTTCACCCGGCACAGCGTTCTTCCTCGTCTGAGCAAGAGGACATTCCTGGCAGTGGAGAATTTTCTCGTTTAAAGAAAGATACCGGGACTCTTGAGAAGGAGATGAAGAGGGAATGAATTCCATTCCGAGCTGGGAAAAATATTTTACTCTTTCCTCAAGCTCCTCAAGGAGTTTTTCAACTTTTTTTCCCAACAATATCCTCCACCCTATCCAGGATCATCTGGCTTATCTCAAACTTACTCTTTCTGTCGGAGTGTACAATTTTACCGCCTGGAGAAATGAGGCTTACCTGATTGAAATCCGACCCAAAACCAATGCCCTCATCCAAGATATTATTAGCCACGATCAAATCGAGA
>JAGLWV010000163.1 GCA_023133225.1 Candidatus Aminicenantota bacterium
CCTTTTTTTTTGTCCCCTTTTTTTTTACACCCGAAGGGTAAAAAATGCCGATAGAAAAAAGAGGAACTAAAAAAAAGGCGATCCCCTTGATATACTGAAAAAGCAAAGTAATGTGCGGGTATCATACTATTAACTGTAAGTATCGGCAGTTTTTATAAATAATTCAGGCTAGTTAGAATTGTTAAATCTCTCTTTTCTGGTAGCAACCAGGGAAAAGAGAAAATATACAAGCGAGAAGGAGGAAGCATGACTTTAAAAAAAATAACTCGCAGAAACTTTTTTACGAAAATTACCGGAATCGGGATCGGTCTTTCCTTTATGAATAAAAAGGGAAGTCCTATTGTTAAAGCCTCTGGTAAAGTAACCCGGCCACTCATTGTGACAAGCAAAACAAACCCTTTTGTCCGGGAAAAAGTAACCACTACAGGCTGGGAAGTATTACAGAAGGGAGGAAGTCCATTGGATGCGGCAGAAAAAGCTGTAAATGTTTCAGAACTTGATCCTAGGGATTCCTCTGTCGGCTACGGAGGAGATCCGAATGAAGAAGGATTTCTCCAGCTTGATGCTTCTGTAATGTCGGGCCTGGATAATAACAGTGCGGGCGCAGTTGCGTCATTAGAAAACATCAAGAGACCCTGCTCTGTGGCTCGACTGGTTATGGAACGAACAGACCATCTGATGCTAGTGGGAAAAGGAGCCTTAGAATTTGCAAAAATGCACGGTTTTAAGGAAGAGAATCTTTTAACAGAAGAAGCGCGAAAACATTGGGTGGAATGGAAAGAAAACCTGAGTGACCGAGATTATTATCATCCTCCGCATAAAAAGTATAAAACCGAAGGAGGAGGTACGATAAATGTTCTAGTTTTGGATGCCAATGGAGATATTGCCGGGGTAACAAGTACTGTCGGGCATCACTTCAAAATAGTAGGCCGTGTTGGCGACTCACCTATTATTGGAGCAGGTCTATATGTGAATAATGATGTGGGAGCAGCAGGAGCCACAGGGCATGGTGCTGAATCTATAAAAATATGTGCAAGTTTTTTAGCCGTTGAAAAGATTCGGGAGGGTATGTCTCCTCGGGAAGCTTGTAGATATGTATGCAAACGTGCAGCAGACCGCCATAAAAGAAGGCCGATGTTCAATTTAAAAATTGTAGCGCTTAATAAAAATGGTGAATACGGATGCTGTTCTGTTAGGGGAAGACTTGACAAGGAAAAGGGAATTTTAACAGGTCTTGGCTTCTGTGTTCATGACTCTAGAGGCCACAGCATGGAAAATGGTCAAGCTTTACTTCCACCAATGACCGGAGAAGAGCGTAAATCTATACCCTGGAGATAAATGTTTATGATCCCTTCAGGAAGTATGGTCGTGGATTATTCTCCATCCTTCGGGCAGTCGCTTGAATATTATGGTGAATAAACCCTCTTTGGAAGAATCTTTGAATAAAAGCTTCCATCTGCCCAGCACGTAGGCAAAATCTTTAGATTGAACTCTGATATCAATATCAGTAAAATCCAGCTTTCCCATTTTCTCTCCGGAATAGCTCTCTTTATAGCGGGCGAGAAGAGCCTCCCAGCCTTTAAGTCTTTTTTCTCCGGATTGAAAGGTGAAATCCTCTGATTTCCAGTAGTATTCCATGAAGCCCTCGATATTTCCCGCGTTCCATGATTTTTTTTGTTCATCGAGAACTGCCTGAATTTCATTTTTTATTTGTGGAATATCAAGGGAGACTTGAGAACAGTGAAAGAGAAGGCTGAGCAGTATGACCAATATTAATTTTTTCATTATTGTTAGACAGTAAAGATGAGTTTGCTTTCCTCCTTTCTGTCTATTTTTGCGTAATGATCGAAAAAATTGAGCAGGTCAGTCAGGCTTGTGCCTTCCTCCATCTTCTCCAGCACCTTATTTTCTATTCGCTGGATGTTTTCAGCGGTTTCTAAAATCTCAGTCACATCTTCAGGATTCATGACAACTATTCCGTCATCATCACCATAGACGATATCTCCGGGTGAGACAGAGACTCCGCCGCAGTTGATTTCAATTTGTGTGCTAAAAATCTTGGAAGCGGCTCCTGCTACCGGGGTGATATATCTTGCGAATAGAGGGAAATTAATCTTTCGTATCCCGTTGACATCGCGGCAGCCTCCATCGACGACTATTCCTGCGAGCTTTTTCCTTTGAGCTTCGAGGGCAAATAACTCACCGGCTAAAGCTTTTTTATCCCCTTCAGCATCGATCACTAAAACCTCATCTTCTTCTGCATCATGGAGAGCCTTGAGCACCGTAAGAAAATCAACCTTAACATGGATAGTGTGGGCGATTCCCACCATTTTTAAGCCTTTGTTTATCGGTCGTATTTCAGGGTCCATAATCCTTACTCGTTCACTTACGTCGCAAATGCTGGCTGTATCCAATTGCATCAATCTGTCTTTTAATTTTTTAAAATCCATGATTCCTCCTTGAGGCGTGAATTTTATTTAACCAAGAATAACCTATTTTTTGAAATGGGCTATTTCTGATACATTACTTTTCCGCCGACGATAGTGTAGAGAATTTGGGTGTTCAGGATTTCGTCCTCAGGAGCGGTCATGATGTCTTTGGAAAGTACAACAATATCAGCCAGTTTTCCTGGCGACAGAGAGCCTAATTTATCCTCTTGAAAGGCGGCATAAGCACAATTATAAGTGTATGAGCGCAGAGCTTCTTTCCGGCTCATCCGCTGTTCGGGATAAAAGACTGTGCCATCCTTCATTTTCCGTGTAACCGTGGCATAAAAGCAGGCGATCGGGTCAATATCCTCAACCGGAACATCTGTTCCATTGCAGATTATCACACCTGATTTCATGAGTTTTTGCCAAACGTAAGCACCTTCTTCAGCCCGTCTCTCTCCCAGGCGTTTGAGCACATATGGCCCGTCAGAAGTGCAGTGAATTCCCTGCATGGAGGCAATAACACTCAGTTGACCGAAGCGTGGAATATCGTCTGGATGGAGATGCTGTGAGTGCTCAATGCGCCAGCGAAGGTCCTTTTTATCCGGATGGGCTTTAAAGGCTTCCTCAAAAATGTTAAGGGTCTCCTGGTTAGCCCTGTCTCCGATGGCATGAACACAGAGCTGGAAATCGTTCTCGATCGCAATTCTTGCGGTCTCTTTCACAGACTCGACGGTAGAGGTATTTAATCCTGAACTGCTGGAAAGATCTTCATACGGCTTCAACAACCAGGCTCCGTGTGGACCCAGCGCCCCATCGATCGAGCGCTTAATGGCCTTTACTGTCAGATGATTCTCTCCTATACCAATGATTCTGTAGTCGGGGAGGCGTTGATTCAAACGTTCGTTGCTGTCCCTGATCATAACCCAGAGCCGCATTCTGAGCTTGCCCTCTTTGGCAAATTCCTTGAATAAATCGATGGTTTCGAACGGAGAGCCAGCATCATGAAAGCTTGTGACTCCTTTTTTTAAACATTCTTCTATAGCCAGCTCAACCTCCTGCCGTTGTTCGGCTTTTATCTGTTCAGCCGTGCGCTTCTCCTGATAATCGCTAAAGGGTCTGCGCAGGAGTCGTTGAGCCGTCTCTCTAAACACGCCGATGGGATTGCCGGCAGAATCTTTGACAATCTCTCCTCCAGGGGGATTCAGGGTTTTTTTTGTGACTGAAGCCAGCTCCATCGCCTTGGCGTTTGCAAAGCTGGAATGTCCACTGGCATGAGACAGGAGAACAGGATTATCCGGCGAAATCTTACTCAATAAATGATGGAACGGCAGCCCGTCGACGTTTGGTTCAGGAATTTTATCCCATTTCTCCTGGTGCCAGCCTCTGCCCAATATCCATTCTCCTGGCTGAGCTTTCTGGACTGCTTTCTTCACCATGGAAACAACTTCGTCCCAGTCCTTAATATGCATAAAATCCAGCCTCATCTTGGACGATCCCAGACCGGTGAAATGGCCATGTGCATCGATGAATCCGGGAATGGCCAGATTTCCTTCAAGGTCTATGACTTGAGTTGCCTGGGAAATGTAGGATTTGATTCTTTTATCACTTCCCAGAGCAACGATCACATCCCCCCGGACTGCCAGCGCCTGTACCTCTGGCTTTTTATCATCAATAGTAACAATTTTTCCATTCATCAGAACCAGATCTGCGGGCTCCTTCTTCGCACAACTGAAGAATGAGCCTAGAAATAAAAAAGTTAAGATCATTATAAGAGACTTTGAATAGAGTTTGCTAAACATGATGGTGGACCTCTTTCTTTGATGGAAACATCTTAATTTTTTTTATGTCGGAATTCAAGCATTTCCATTTCTGCGAAGCAAAATTTTTTGGGAATATCCGAAACGACAATAAACCTGGTAAAATGAGGTCTTGACTATTTAGTAGGAATGTCAGATAATTATTTAGCTTGAGCGTTCACTTCTTTTAACTTACTGATAAAAGTGGTGTTTCGTTTGAAGAACAGAGTGCTTATTGGCACTTTCGAAGAGGTGTATTATGCCAGCACAGATTTACGTGGGTAACTTGACCTACAGTATGACAGAAGATTCTCTAAGAGAACTCTTTGAGCCATTCGGTGAAGTTACATCCACAAAAATTATCAAGGACCGTTTAACGGACAGGTCAAGAGGTTTCGGATTTGTAGAGATGGAAAACAAAGATGAGGCTGAAACTGCGATCCAAAAAATTGACGGAACTGAAGTAGAAGGCCGAAATATGAAAGTCAATTTGGCCAGACCTAGAAGGGAGTAAAGCAGTCTCATAGTTCTATAGAAATATTCTTTCCAGGTGGTGAGTAACTGCTATCTGCAGTTACTCGATAACGCTCAATAAAAGTGTAAGGGTCGTTCTCTATCTATCAAACTGTATAAGCTATGAGTAATTTCGTCGATTTGCCAATTTTCGACGGATATTAAAAAAGATAAGTGTTTATTGAATCCTAATATTTTGCTAAATTAGTATCACATTTTAAAATTGGAAAAAAGAGCAGTGAAAAAGGCGGGTTCCATTCATGGAAGCAAGAAGGCTGTGATTGCCGCCTTGCTGTGCAATTTTGGAATAGCTATATTCAAGCTTATAGCTGCTTTATTCAGCGGCTCATCGTCGATGCTTGCTGAGAGTTACCACTCATTCTCAGATACATTAAATCAAGTTCTTCTTCTTTATGGCCTGAAACGCAGCAGCAAAATGCCTGATGAGCGCCATCGGTTTGGGTATGGAAAAGAGCAGTTCTTCTGGTCTTTTATGGTTGCCATTATACTCTTTGGAATTGCCGGAACATTATCCATAAGAGAAGGTTACCATAAACTTCTGAACCCTGAACCGCTCAGCCATATCGGCCTTGTTTATCTGGCTATTGCTGTGGCGATTGTATTTGAAAGTTATGCCTTAAGTATTGCTGTAAAGAATATAAAAAAAGAAATGAGGAACGAGCAGCACAGGAATATCATCGAGGGAGTAAAACACAGCAAAGACCCAGTTACTCTGACGGTCTTGTTCGAGGATTCACTTGCTTTAATAGGACTTTTGATTGCGGTGGTCGCGATTACTCTGGTACACTTCACAGGAATCTTAATTATCGATGCCATCGCTTCAATTTTAATCGGATTGCTGCTCATGGTCTTTGCCCTGTTACTTGCTTTTGAAACAAAAAAACTCCTGGTCGGAGAAGCTGTAACACCGCTCAAAAGGAGAAAAATTCTTAAAGCGATCAATTCCTTCCATGAGGTAAAGAAGATAATAAGCCTGAAAACGATGCATCTCAGTACGGATGAAGTGCTGATAACAGTAGAGATTAACTATAAGGATGACTTGATCGTTGATGAACTCGAAAAGGTCAATGACAGGATTGAAAAGAAGATAAAGGAGATACTTCCAAAGGCCAGGATCTACATGGAGGCAGAAAATAAATAAGATATTTTTTTTATTAAAGACCGGTGTGATTCTTTCTGTTTTTCTTGGATATTCCTTACACCATGATGCTCCTTTTCTGGAAAAGGAATATCCACTCAGAGTTGAAGATGCACAGTCGAGGACTCACCATATTTTTGCTCAAATTATCGAGAGTGCGAAAGAAAAGAAGTGGGAATCCTTACCCATCGGTGAATGCATGGGAAATATTGGCCTGCTTATGGTCGGGACAGAATACGTAGCAGGAACGATCGAGGGAGAGGGACCTGAAATCTGCCGGATCGACCTGACAGGATTGGATTGTGTCACATTTTATGAAAATGTGCTCTGTACGGCAAGAATTCTTAAAAAAGGGAAAACAACATATGATGATTTAATAACTGAATTGACATTGACCCGGTATAGAGGAGGAAAATTGACTGATTATACTTCCAGGCTGCATTACACTTCTGACTGGATTTATGACAATGAAAAGAAAAAAGTAGTGAGAAACATAACGAGAAAAATCGGCGGAGAAGAATATCCCGTTGAAGTTTCATTCATGTCCAAAAACCCAGGTTACTATCCGGCATTGAAAGAATTTCCAGAATTCATAAAGACAATCGCTACATTCGAGACAGAAATCAATAAACGCAGGCACTGGTATATTCCGAAAAGAAAAGTCAGAAAAGTACAAAGATATATTCGAACAGGTGATATTATTGTTCTGGCCACAAACAGAGAAGGGCTGGATTATGTCCATACCGGCCTTGCCTATCGAGACGGGAAAGGCAAGGTCAGGTTTCTTCATGCCTCATCCGAAAAGAAAAAAGTCATGTTAGACACCGAACTCTATAAATACATACAATCGGGCGAAACTTTTATCGGTATTACAGTAGCCAGACCGCAAGAGGTGAGGTATCCCTAGATTCTGAAGAGTTGCAGCAAAACAAAGCCTATGGCTGCCGAAACAATGAGATAATAGGTCATGGGGATTAAGGTCTTCCGGATGAGCAAGCCCTCTCTTCCCTGGAGGCCAACAACAGCCGAGGCTGCAACCACATTATGAACACAGATCATATTTCCGGCAGCGCCTCCCACTGCCTGAAGGGCAACGATAACTCCGGGAATGGCTCCTATCTTGAGAGCTGTCGTAAACTGGAAAAGGGAAAACATCATATTTGAGAATGTGTTGCTTCCGGCAATAAAAGCACCCATTGCGCCTATAACTGGAGCTAAAGCCGTCCATCCCTTTCCTAATAACGCCGCGGCTGCGCTTGCCAAAATGACGGGCATTTTATCCAGCCCTCCGGAGACTCCACTGTTTATAAAAACCTTAACCATAGGAACAGCAAACCCAAGGGCGATCGCAGGGCCAAGAAGAGTTCTCAGGGAGCGAGTCACAGCCTTCTTCGTCTTATCTAGCGGGATTTTTTGAATAAAGACTGTCATGACCACCACGATCAAGAATAAAAAGCCGGGCAGATAAAGAGGCTGAAAACTGGTGCTGATGGACGTCTTAAATATGTTCATCCACTTAATTGAGACTGAAGCCAGAGCATTCTTTAAAGGAGGCAAAAGGCGAGTGATGAGGAGAAGGACTGCAACAAGGACATAGGGGAGCCATGCTCTTAAAATCGAAAAACGGGGACTGTCCCCTTTTTTTCTGTCTTTCCCGCCGGTCAAAGAGTGGGACTGTTCCCAATTTTCATTTTGTTCGAGGTTTTGTCCTATCCAGTCTTGAGGCCATGTCTTTTTTTGCGGGAAATCCCAGGTTTCCCTGGGAATAAGAAAACCAGCCTTTGCGGCAGGGACAACAATAAAAAGTCCGATAAGAGATCCCACCAGAGATGGAAACTCTGGTCCCAGGAATACTCCGGTCAATGTATAGGGCACCGTGAAGCAGAGCCCGGCGAAAAGCGCAAAAGGGAAAATGGAGATTCCTTCCTTCCAGCTTCTCTTTTTACCGAAAAAGCGGGTCATCATAACCACCAGGATGATGGGAATAAGGGTACCGGTGATTCCGTGGATGATGGCCACCTTAGCGCCTATTGAATCCAAATAGGATACAAAATTCAAATTATGGAAATTCAGATAATTGGAGACCTCGATCTGTCCGCTTAAGCCCGCATTGACACCGATGAGGATGGGAGTTCCGATCGCCCCGAAAGAAACCGATGTGCTCTGAATAATCAAGGATACCATTACTGCCGCCATTGCCGGGAAGCCTATGGCAACAAGAAGGGGAGCGGCTATTGCAGCGGGAGTCCCGAATCCTGCAGAACCCTCGATAAAAGAGCCGAACAGGAAAGCAATGATGATTGCTTGAACGCGGCGGTCCGGTGAAATGAGGAACATACTGCGCCGGATGGCAAGAATAGCACCGCTTTCCTGCATCAGGCTCAAAAGAAGAACAGCACCCAGGATAATATAAAGGATGGTAGCTGCTGTAAGAAGGCCGTCTATGGATGATGCTGCCACCTGAGGAAAAGGAACTTTCCAGACCAAAAAGCTCAATATGCAGGTGATAAGATAGGCAACCGGCATGGCCCGGGTTGCAGGCCGTCTGAAAAAGACGATGAGCCCGAATACGGTAACAATCGGCAAAAGAGCAAGAAGAGCCAAAATACCCAAACTCATAAATAAAACCTTTGATCGCCCGGCATATCAAACAGCATATACCAGAAAAGCCGGTTAAATCCTTAGTGTTTTAAAATTCCAGGTCTTTATAAAACAAGAAATGCCTGATGTCAATTGAACCAAGTTGAATGGGATTATAAAAGTTTGAAGAACGGACTCCGATTTACTAAAATAAGCTCAGATATGAAAGACGGTCACACAAACAAATCCCACCTTTTTTTGGACAAAAAGGAAATCATCTCTGATCAGGAAGAGCAAAGAGAGCATTTTGCAAAAGAATGAGGTCAAATCCGTTTCATCCATAATAGAGGCACTTCAACTCTATGATGGATGCGAGATTGATGTCAGGCTTACAAGAGACAGAGTCCTGGTCCTTTACCATGACGCTACATATGACCACCATTCTCTTCTCAATACAGATTTTAAGAACCTCAGGGGTGTACAGACCTTCGAAAAACTTGTCAGTCATCCCCAAGTGATAAAATTAATCAATGAAAAGGACAAAACTCTCTGGATAGAGGCCAAAGAAGATACAGCCTTTGGTCTGAAAAAAGATTCCCAATTTTGCAGGGCTCTGGCAAGAAAAACGACTGACCTACTAAAGTTTTCTAAGCTGCGTTTGGAAAATGTCCGCATCATATCTTTTTCTACAGAGATTTTAAAAGCTGTAAGTCATATTCGGACATGCAGAATTGTGCCTTACCTTTTTTCGGCAACCGATCTTTTTATCCCGCATTACAACTTGAAGACAGTTACTCAGATGTTTATATCCTTGAAACGCCATATTCATGTGACCAAAAAAATGGGAATAGGAGGTCTTCTTTTCTCTAAGCTGTTTCTCGATGGATTTTTTTCTTTGTTCCAGTCATCATTGGAAGAGATAAAATCTTTGGAAGAGAAAGACTTTATATTGGGGACCGAAGCTCAGTCTTATAAAGAAGAGAAAGACTTCAAAGACTTTGTTATAATAACCGACTACCGCGGGGAGCGTAAAGATGGACGAGGGAAGGATGCGGGTCCGCTTATTTGCCATAGAGGGATGTGAAAAAAATAAAAAAAAAATCAAAGGGAGTGAATAATGGCCGAACCAAAGGCTTTTTCACCGGTCAAGCTTATCTGCGGAATTATCGCCTTTGAAGAACGCATTTTTAAAAAAGCAGAAGAAGATCTTGGCCGGCTTTACGGCCCGGTGGATCTGACCAGTCCTCTTTTCGAGTTCAAATTTACGGATTATTATGAAAAGCAAATGGGTAAGGATCTGAAAAGAAAATTCTTGAGTTTTGCCGAGTTTGTTTTGCCTGAAAAACTAAGTGAAATAAAGCTTCAAACAAATGGACTCGAGGAAGAGCTGAGAAAAGAATTCCAATCAGACCGGAGAATCGTCAATATCGATCCAGGCTACCTCTCGTCCTCTTCTTTGATCATGGCTACAGCAAAGGATTTTGCCCACAGGGTTCCTTTGCACGATGGGATCTATGCCCATTTAGAATTATTATTCGGCAAAAAAGAAGCCAGACCATTGAGCTGGACCTATCCTGATTTTAAAACGACAGACTATCAGAGATTTTTTATGGAAGTCAGAAGGATCTATTTATCTAAACTTCCCGCTTCTTATTGATGTCAGGTAATCTTTCATTCCGCTATCTTTACCCATAAGCGCTTCAGCCGCGTTCAACTGAGTCAAATCCCTCTTCTCATTAAAATCTTAGCCTGAAACTTTTTAATACTCTTCATCTATGTTTAGGGCAGAAATTTCCCTGAATTTTTTTACAATATCAGGAAGTTCCTGAACTATAGCATCGACATCCTCATCAGTATTAAATCTGCCCAGAGATAAACGAATAGATGAACGGGCCACTTCAGGCCTAAGACCTATTGCACTGAGAACATGTGAGACATCCTCCTCTCCCTCACTGCATGCAGAACCTGTGGAGACATAGATTTCTTTTGTTGCCAGTGCCAAAAGAATGGCTTCCGCCTCAAGACCCAGAAAGGAAAAGCACAGGGTTCCTTTTATCCTGTTCTTCTCATGGCCGTTAAATTTCACCTTGGGGATTCTTTCCTCAATTTCTTTTTTAAGTCTCTCTGCCAGCTTTGTTATCCGTTTCTTATCCTTATCTCCTCTTTCCGTAATAATCCGGACCGCTTCTCCTAATCCAACGATCCCGATTGTGTTTTCTGTTCCGCCTCTTAATTCTCTTTCCTGATGTCCTCCGAAGATAAGCGGCCCAATTTCTGTCCCTCTTCGAATGTAAAGAGCTCCCACTCCTTTGGGTCCATAGATCTTATGAGCGGAAATAGAAAGGAGGTCAACCCCTAATCTGTCGACATTCACATCGATCTTGCCAAAGGATTGAACAGCATCGGCGTGAACAAGCACTCCTCTCTCTTTTGCTATTTTGCTTATTTCCTCGATAGGCTGGATTGTACCCAGCTCATTGTTGGCATGCATGATGGAAATGATGGCAGTTTGATCTGTGATCGCGTCCTTTAGAAAATCGACATCAACGGTTCCATACTCATCCACCGGCACATATGTAACATCCAGGCCCTTATTCTCAAGATATTCAGCTGTCTGAAGGATTGCAGGATGTTCGATGGCAGAAATAATAAGTCCTTTTTTTTCAGGAAAAGCATCCATCACTCCACGGATAGCAAAATTATCTGCCTCCGTTCCCGAGCCAGTAAAAATGATCTCTGTTCTATCGGCTCCTAAGGCTCTGGCTATGACTTCCCGGACTCCCGTGAGGATTTCCCTAACTTCTCTTCCAATGGGATAAAGAGATGACGGATTTCCAAATTTTTCCCTTAAAAACTCAGACATTTTTTCCGCAACAGCAGGATCTAAGGGAGTTGTTGCGTTGTTATCCAGATATATCATACTGCAAGCTCTTTCTTGAAATTTATTCTCCCAACGGATTCATAACCAAACCAGATTTGAGCTTGGGAAAAAAATCCGTTGATTTTTGAGGCATAAGCTCCCCGTTCTCGACGACATCTCTAATCTGACCAAGGGAAACAGGATTGAGGAGAAAAATCATCTGATAGTCTCCCTGTTTAACTTTTTCAACACCTTCATCAAGCTTTCTGATGTAGCTCACGCTGTTTTCCTGAGAAAAAGGTCCTGAAGAGAGGGCTTCGAGCTTGTCGATGATCAGAGAATGAAGAATCGCTACATCCAGGGATTTCCATTCTTTGGATTTTTTTTCGCTTATTTCACTTTCCAAGATATTTTCGGATCTGAGTTGAAAAATTAGAAACTTCTTAAGCTGAGCGACATAAGCAGCAAATGTAAAACTTTTTGTGGACACTCTTTTCTGTGCCTCAATAAGTGCGGATTTATCCGATGTATCGGCCCAGTCTATATCGGAAATTTCAAAGTAGGGATCAAGGAGGCTCTTAAGGCCTTCTTCTGAGAGCTTATCCAGGTCTTTTATCAGCCTGTATGTGGGAAGAATCACCAATCCCGGATCATCCAGCCTGAAAAGGGTCATCATGACGTAGTTAAAGGGCTCATCGCCCTCTGTTTCCCTTATTTCCTCGAGAATTTCTTTCTGATAGTTAAGAGATGTTTCGTAACGGTGATGGCCATCAGCAATGATCAGTACTTTGTCTGCCATGGCTTCCTGAATGCTTTGAATATCATCCTTGTCTCTAACGATCCACATGAGGTGACGAAAATTATCTTCATCCTTGACGTCCGCTTCAAGTTCAGCCTTTTCCCTGGCTTTTTCGATTGCCAGTTGAACATTTTTGTCGTCATCTTTATAAAGCAAGAAGATCTGGCCTGTGTTCGTGTTTGTGGCGCGCAAGAGATTTAACCGGTCTACTTTGTGCTTGGGAAAAGTTCTTTCATGAGGAAGGACTTTTCTTGACGAGAACTCTTCAAGCTTCACCCGGGCAATAAGGCCCAACCTTTTTTTCTGTGTACCCTGAATCTCAAATTCCTGCTCATAGAGATAAAGAGCATCCTCATCTTCCTGAATGAGAACGCCTTCTTTCTTCCATTCATCCAGGTAAATCTTTGCTCTTTTGTACTTATCCTTTTCCGGATGCTCTTGATCATCATCTTTTCCAAGGATGATTCTCACTTCATTGTATGGATTTCTTCCATAATATTCCTCCTGCTTGGCAGGAGGAATCCGGTCATAGGGTTCCGTTATAACTTCTTTGAGTTTGACTTTCTGGGTGTTATATCTTAATCCTTTAAAAGGTCGTATTTCTGCCATTTTTCCTCCGGATTTTAATCATACTGGATCCATTCTTATGATAATCTCTCTCTCAAAATGCTGACAACTTCCATGCCTGCTCTTTTTTGGCCTTCTTTGGCAGCAGCACCGATGTGGGGAGTTGCGATGACGCTGGGGTGATTCACCAGAGTAAAATCATCCGGGGGCTCTTTCTCGAAAACGTCTAGCGCTGCAGCTCTGACTTTTCCTGCCTCAATGGCACGGAGAAGGGCTCCCTCATCAACTGTTCCTCCACGGGAGGCGTTGACAAGAATGACTCCATCCTTCATTTTTTCGAATTCTCTATCGCTTATCATGTGTTTTGTTTTGTCTGTTAAAGGAAGATGAAGTGTAATGATATCCGCCAGGCCGAGAAGCTCTTCAAAGCCGACCTTCTTGACATCGAGTTCTGTTTCTACATCCATGACGTCGTAGGTCATGACTTTCATCCCAAAGGCGAGCGCTCGCTTAGCAACTTCCTGTCCTATTCTTCCTATGCCGATGATTCCCAGCATTTTCCCGTACAGTTCTGTACCGGAAAGCTTCTTTTTCTCCCACTTGTGCTCTTTCATGGAGAGGTTGGCTTTGCCGTGATTACGCACAGCAGCTAACATAAGCCCAAAGGTGTGTTCTGCGACTGAAATGGATGTAGCCGCAGGCGTATTGGCAACTTCAACTCCTTTTTCCCTAGCTGCTGCAAGGTCTATGTTGTCCAGGCCTATTCCAGCCCGGATGATAAGTTCCAGGTTTGATGCAGCATCTATAACATTTTTAGTTATTTTAGTGGCGCCTCTCACGACAGCCGCGTTAAAATCAGGGATTGTTTTAACCAGTTCATCCTCATCCATTCCTGTCTTTAGCGTGACTTCGAAATCAGGGATGGATTCAATCTTTTCTAAGGCTTCCTGGTCTAAAGCATCTGCGATGAGTATTTTTTTCATTCCCAATTCTCCTGTAAAATGGCTTCGGCTGCCTCTACGGCGCTTCCTCTCTTGAAATCAAAACCCAGATCGGAGAGTGTCATCTCAAGCGCTGTGAGAGCTATGATAATATCGAAGCCTCCCATGTAACCCAGGTGGGCTATCCTGAACATTTTACCCTTATAGGGATCCTGACCTCCTGCAATATAGGCCATATACTTCCCCTGCATGGTTTTAACAAGCTTAATGCCATCGATCATTCCCGGAACCTTCACGGCAGTCAATATGTTTCCAGGCATTTTGGAGAGAAGTTCGAGGCCGAGAGCCTTCATCCCTGCTCTTGTCGCATCGGCGAGTATCCGGTGATGTTCGAAAAGTTTCTCCAGACCCATCGATTTAATGATATCCAGAGATTTTTTTTGCTGGATGATAAGAGAAATCGCAGGAGTATAGGGAGTGGTTCTTTTTTCCAGGTTTTTTTTGTATTTCCTGGCATCAAAATAGAATGATGGCAAAGTCGATTTCTCTACAAGATCCCAGGCCTTTGTACTGAAGGAAAGATAGGCAAGGCCGGGGGGAATCATGAATGATTTCTGGGACCCTGATACCATGATATCCACTTTCCACTCGTCTATAGGGCAGGGAGTAGCCGCCAGGCCAGATATCCCATCGACGATCAGGATGGCGTCGGATTGGGCCAGTATTTCTCCATATCCCTGGATATCATACACTGTTCCCGAAGATGTTTCCGAAAGGGTTGCCATAACAGCTTTTGTTCCAGGATTAGCCTTTAATTCATCCGCAAGCTGTTCTTTGGTGTAAGGCTCGCCCCATTCCAGAGTCACCTCATGAACCTCGAGTCCATAGCAGCGGCAGATTTGACCCCATCTTTCTCCAAATTTTCCTCCGCTGAGGGTGATAACCTTATCTCCCTGACAGAAAGTACTCGCGACGGCAGCTTCCATAGCTCCTGTCCCGGATGATGTGAGAACGAAAACATCTTGATCGGTCTGAAAAACATATTTCAGGCCCTCTACTGTTTCCATGAAGATGTCAGAAAATTCAGAAGTGCGATGGTGGATAATAGGCTCCGCGGCTGCGGAAAGAACAGTCTCAGGTATGGGAGTTGGTCCTGGAGAAAGAAGATAGTTTTTTTTTATCATAGTATTGCTCCTTAATATAAATTATATATATTATGAAATTCTTGCACTATCCTGATTTATGAATGATTATGCCACCATAATACAGGCTAAGAGAGCTTGAATCTAAGAGCTTAAACTAACAAAATTTATTAAACCAGTCAATCAGAGTTGGATCAATAATTCCGTCAGCAGAGCTGTCCTTTTGATAAGCGATGGGAGATTAAGGTATTCATTTTCAGCGTGAATTCCTTCCCCATCAGGGCCCAGACCATCCAGTGTAGGGATTCCGAGGCTGGAAGCTATAGAAGCATCAGAACCGCCTCCACTCTTGCCTGTAGCGATCTCCATATTCATAGAGGAGGCAATCTCTTTCACCTTTGAGAGAAGACCTGCTGAAGCACTGGTGTGTTCCATGGGGGGAGTGTAACTTTCAATAGTGTATTTAACTTGAGCACCCTTTAGTTCAGTCTTCATCTGCTTCAAGAAATGAATGATCTCCTCTTTCTTGAAAGTGTTCCAGAACCTCATATCGAGTATCGCCCATGCTTCCTCGGCCACGATATTCGGCTTTTCTCCTCCTCCTATCAAGCCTATGTTAACAGTCGTCTCTTTCGTTTTTATCTTCTGGATATAGCTGAGCTGTGCCATCAGCTCTTCAATAGCATTGATTCCTTTCTCTGGAGCTCCTGCATGAGCGGCTTTGCCTTTTGCCTCTAAACGGATAACAAGACGACCTTTCCTCTGAATTTTTAATGCTCCTCCAGGAAGGGAAGGTTCCAGGCAGAGTGTATAGGCTGATTTTTGGGACAGCTCTCGGATGGTTTTATTCGATGCTTTATGGCCTATTTCTTCGGCGGAATTGATAAAAACAGCTATTTTCTTTCCTGGGCGGATGTTTAGCTCATTGAGTGCCTTTAGAGAATATATCGCCATGACAAGGCTGGCTTTCATGTCCAGGACTCCGGGGCCAAAAGCCTTATCTCCAGATATATAGAAGGGCATTTTCTCTATTTTCCCCACTTTCCAGACGGTATCAATATGGGTAAGGAGGAGAATCTGCTCCTCCTCTTTTTTTGGGACAGAAGAAGATATCTCTGCAAGATAAAGGTCTCCTATTTCATCCTGGGGAAATCGAGTTATCTTCGCCCCTGCTTTCTTAAATTCTTTGATGACAAAAGAGGAGCAGGCATTAACAGCTTTTTGATCTCCGGAGGGAGATTCAAGGCTAACAATTTCTTTTAAAAGATTAATCATTTTCCCCTGATTAGATTTAAAATAATAGTAAAAATCCATCACTCCTCCTTTTTAGTAAATATAAATGTATCACATTAGGACAGAAAAGAGAAAAGAATAGATTGCATGCATACTCCTTTTTGTCATTCCTCCTTTTTGTCATTCCCGTACCCGCTTTCGCGGGCACAGGCTTCGCGGGAATCTAGGGGAATCTAGAAATATGAAAAAGTTTTGCGTTTATATCCTTTGAGGAATTGACAAGGAAGAACGAGTTTATTACCTTTTAGGGCATGACTTTCTGGATTGTTACAGGCGGAGCATCTCTCCTCATCCTGACTTTTCTTTTCCTTGTGTTTTCCATATACAACCTTTTGGAAAAAGAAAAAAGAGCGTTCTGGCGCAGCAGTATTTTTTTCTTTTGTTTACTCGTCATAACATTAGTTTTTTTTCTCACTGACCTTCCCTTTATAAAATGGCTGGGTGGCGGCATTTTTATCCTTTTGACGCTTGGTCTTTTGATTCTGTTTTTTTCTCCTTTAAAGAAAAAAGAAATAGAAATTGTTGGAGATCAGAGAAGGATCGATGAGAGAGACATCATATTTTCCCGCTTTGAGTACAGAGAGGGGACGGAAATTTTCGACGAATACTATAAACGAAAACCTGAATACAAAAAGAGAGATGACGAAATAAGAAAATTTCCTGACATCCTTTCTCCTCCTCATATGAGTAAAAATCCCGTGCTTTTTTCACTGGCCGCAGCAGAGTTTGACTTTCTGGAACACCAACTCCCCCTGGTAGATGGAAGAAGGAGTGAAGAAAAAGTGTGCATGTCTCCCTCTGAAAATACTCGAATGATAAAGGCTGTTATCAAGTATTTGGGTTCTGACTTATGTGGGATCTGTCTTCTGAACCAGGCTTATATCTACTCCCATGTCGGGAGAGGGCCGGAAAATTATGGTAAGGATATAGAGCTAAAGCACAAGTATGCCATAGTCTTCGCCCTAGCGATGGACCTGGAGATGGTTGCTTCTGCCCCAGATGTTTCTGTTATTGTAGAGACCGGAAAGAAATATGTCGAAGCAGCAAGGATTTCCATCACGGTTGCCGGTCTCATCCGCCGCTTAGGCTATCCTTCCAGATCTCATATCGCTGGCAGTAACTACCAGGCAGTGCTTCCTCCTCTAGGTTGTGAAGCCGGCCTTGGAGAATTGGGAAGGCTGGGAATCCTTATAACCTCTAAATACGGACCACGGACAAGATTAGGCCTCATCACCACCGACCTTCCTCTGGTTGTGGATAAACCAAAAAAACTGGGAATCCAGAATTTTTGCCAGAAATGTCAGAAATGCGCCAGAGATTGTCCTTCCCAGGCCATTCCCTATGGAGAGAAAGTCCAGGAAAATGGAGTCATGAAATGGGTGCTCGATCGTGAGGCATGTTACCGGTTCTGGAGAAAAGCTGGTACGGACTGTGCTGTTTGTATCCATGTCTGTCCCTACAGCAAGGCGGACAATATATTTCATAAACTAGTCAGGAAAACAACAGAAAAATCTGCCGCCGCCCAATCCCTTTCCATCTGGGCTGACGACTTTTTCTACGGACGCGTTCCACTTCGTCGAAAATCATTGATAGGAAAACTCGTCCACCGAACAAAGGAGTTGTTGTGAATGCTGGAAGTACTACTTATTACTTTGCCATTTATCGAGTTCGGACTTCATTCGGCCATCAACCACCATCCATTGGTCGTTCTTGTTCTTGAAAACAAATAATTAAGGGGACACTATACTTAATTCGGATTTTATTAACAATTCAAAGAATATTTTCCTTAACAAAGT